>JBCCAG010000920.1:0-1658 GCA_039814955.1 Cyanobacteria bacterium P01_A01_bin.135 | reverse complement strand
GAAGCAGGTGCAGGTGGAGCGGCGCGTCTCGGCCTTGCTGGAAGGGGAAGGCGTGCTGGTAGACCCCGTGGGAGCCATTCTGGCGGTGGTGGTGCTGGATGTGATCCTCAACGGTGACGCCGACCCCCTGGCGGTGATTAGTGGTCTGCTGCTGCGGCTGGGCATTGGCGGCGCTATCGGGGCCGTGGGTGGGTGGCTCCTGGGTCTATTTTTGAAGCGGGCCGAGTTTCTGTCCGAGGATTCCAAGAACCTGGTCGTGTTAGCGGGGGTTTGGGCATTGTTTGGCCTGGCCCAGACCGTGCGCAGCGAATCGGGCCTAATGACGACGGTCATCGCTGGGATCGTCCTACGGGCGTCTTCTCTACCCGAGGAGCGGCTGCTGCGCCGCTTTAAGGGTCAGTTGACGGTGCTAGCGGTGTCGGTGCTGTTTATTCTCCTGTCGGCAGACCTGTCGATTGCCAGTGTCTTCGCCCTAGGGTGGGGAGCCTTGGCCACGGTGCTAGCTCTGATGCTCCTGGTGCGCCCCATCAATATCTGGGCCTGTACCTGGAATAGCGATCTCAACTGGCGGCAAAAGCTGTTTTTGGCCTGGGTGGCTCCCAAGGGAATCGTATCGGCATCGGTGGCCTCCCTGTTTGCCATTCTGCTGACGGAGCGGGGGATCAGCGGTGGCGATGCCATTAAAGCGCTGGTGTTCTTGACGATTATCACCACCGTGGCGGCTCAAGGTCTGACGGCGGGGTGGGTCGCCCGACTGCTGGGGATTACCTCCACCCAGGCTACCGGAGCCGTCATTGTCGGCTGTAACCCCCTCAGTAAGGTGATTGCCCGCTTATTCCAAGAGCGTAATGAAACCGTTGTCATCATTGATACTGATGAAGAGGCCTGTGTGGCGGCGGAGAAGGAGGGGCTGACGGCGATCGCCAGCAGTGCCCTAGAGGTGGAGGTGCTGGAGCAAGCGGGGCTGGGCGCCGCCGGCACGTTCCTAGCGATGACCAACAACGGCGAGGTGAACTCGGTGCTGGCCCAGCGGGCGATTGAAGAGTTTAAGCCCCCCCGAGTATTGACAGTTTCCACGGGCGAGCTAAAGACCGACCTGGAGCTGGTGGAAGATGGGGGTAGCGGCAAGCCGAAGCCCCCGGCTGCTAGAGCGCAGCAGGCCTTTGCCCAAAAGCTGCCGCTGAAGGTTTGGAATGGCTACATCCAGGATGGCGCTATCAAGCTGGGGGAAACCACCCTCAAAGAGCCAGGCTTCCTGTTCCAGCAGGCCCACCTAAAAGCCCTCACCCGCGCCGGGGAACTGGTGCCCATCCTAGTGATTCGAGACGAGCGGCTGCAGGTGGTCCGCGCCCAGGAGGAATGGCAGGCGGGCGATCGCATTATTTACATGCTCCATGATCCCCGGCCTAAGCTGCTGCGGCGATTGTCGGGTGGCGCGAGTCCCTCTCGCTTAGCTGTCGAAAAATTGCCGGCGGTAGAGGAGATCCCCCTACCCAAGCCGGCGGGCATCGACGCAGATTCCCCTGGTGTCGCGTCCGAGGCTCAGCAGCCGACTTGAACTTGCGACAAGGCCGCCCGCGTTAATCTCCTCAGGAAGGCTACGCCAACGCCTTAGGGTTCGCCTTGGCGAGGGCCAGAGCTGCTGAGCTGTCAGGTTG
>JBCCAG010000001.1:0-35310 GCA_039814955.1 Cyanobacteria bacterium P01_A01_bin.135 | reverse complement strand
GTTCGCGATGTCACCCAAGGAGAAGATGCTTCTCGAATTCGTATGTACCAGTTGCCTCAGCTCTTCGCTGTAGCTCGCAACTTTGCCTTGAACCTGTACCGCTCTAACGGATTCAACAACATGGCTCAGGCTGAGCGTAAGTGCAAGTTTGGCCTAGACATCCTCAAGCGCATCTTTAGAATGAAATAGCCCTGCCTAACCAACCCTTCGGGTGTAATATCTTGTGTCAATCTATTTGCTTAAGTAGTTGCTTAAATCGAGCGCCGTAAGTAAACGTAGCTGTCAGGGGGAGCGCCCCCTTTCGTTTAATTGTGGCTACGTACTTAATTGCTCGTGCTTACCGGCAGCTTGGGAATTAACCAGGAGAGAAACTGGTCTGCGATGGCCCTTGGGCCGGTCTCCGACCATCGCGTTTGAATTAGCACTTTACCGGGTCCCGTCAAGTCCACCACAAACCCTTCACCGCTGAACAAAAAGGTTTTCATCCCTCCGATGGAGCGGGTTTCAAAGGGCATAGACTCATGGAAAGCCACCAGGTGCCCCGTATCGATTGTGGCTTGATACATGAGTTCAATTTGCATGGGATACCTCCTGCAATCAACTGCACTGGTCAGGGGTGAGATCAATTAGAGCCGGTGAGCCGTCAGCCACGGTGCGAGGGACCCAGCCCGTCAGCCCGTCATAGATCGACACTTCAATGAAAGTTTTGCCGTCTGCCTGCTGTGTAGTGGGTGGGTTAGTAGTGGCGTAGGCGATATCGTTTTTCTGGTACTGTCCGGCGATCGCTGCGGAGGGTGAGCTGCCAAACACGGCAACGGGGGCATTGACGAGCAGGCAGTAGGGTGCGGTGGCTGTAGGCTCAGCTTCAGCGGTGGTTTGAGCGGCTTCAGGGATGGCCTCTAGTGTCGTGGCTGGGCTGCTGGCGCGCTGCGGGGCCGTCTCGGAGGCAGAAGAGGGCAGCACAAAGTCAGGGAACAGGTTCTCTGTGCAGCTCATATCCAGCGGCTGATCGGGATTGGCCACAAAGGCCGCGCCCACATCCTTAGCGCATTGGGAATAGGCAATCACCCCATGGCCTGAGCTAGAAAACTCCACGTAGGTGCTGTTGCTCAGGCCCTCTGTCACCCGCGCCCCCACTTCAGTGTTGGTGATGGCGTCGTAGCGTCCCTGTAGCACCAGCGTCGGCACATCGCTTTCCACCGGCTCATGCTCGCTGGCCGGGGCAGGCTCCACCGGCCATAGACTACAGATATTGACGGCGGTGAGAGCCAGATCATACCGTGCCGCCCCCAGCAGTGGTAGTTCGGAGCGCTCGTAGGCCGCCGTGATCTCCTCAGCCGTACTAAACGCCGTCATTTCCCGGCAGTCCATGCTGTAGTGCATGCCAATGGTCAGCTCATCATCCTGGGGAAACACTTCGTCGGTTTTCATGGAAATCACATCGTAGATGTGGTCAACCTCCACCTCAGACATGGCGCTGAGGCTGTCCGTTAGAGCCTGGGCCGCGTCGCCGTCAAAGCTCTCCTTCACATAGGCCAGTAGGGTAGCGCGATCGCGGGGCTTGTCGCTCTGGTAGCCCACCCCGTAGAAGTTCACCAGCTCCAGGATTTTTTCGCTTTCGGGCAGTGCCGCAAACTGGGTTTCCACCTGCGCCACCCACTGGCTGGAGGGCCGCTGGAACTGGGCCTCTTGGGCTGCCACCCTGAGGAGCTTCTCGGCCTCTAGTCGAAATTGCTCTTCCTGCAGGCGGTAGGCTTCCAGGCTATCGGGCAGCGGTGGGGTCTGCTCCGTCGCAAACAGTTGTCCTGTAATTAGGCTATCCAAGGTGCTGGTGGTGCGCTGCTCCAGCTCGTGGATCAGCAGCGGCACGTATTGTGGCAGCTGGGTGGGATTTGAGGAAATCGTTGTCAATACACCCGCCACTCCCGTTGCGGTCACTTCGGTAATATCTGGGGGGAGAGCTTCAGAGCGGTTACTGAAGGGAATGGGGGCCGCTTCGAGTTGAGCCAGCAGGTCGATGGTGCGCTGCTTTAAGTTGGGGTAGGCTGCCGCGCAGTCGGCGTCAGCTTCGCAGTCTTCCACCACATTCAAGAAAGCGACCTCTGCATCCAGGGGGATGGCCTCGTATTTATCCACATGGGCTGTCAGGGTAGAATCGAGCACCACGCTGCGCAGGCGCTCGGGGTGGTCTCGCATCACCTGCTGGGCCAGATAGGTGCCGTAGGAGATGCCGTAGAGGTTGATGTCGTCGTAGCCCAGAGCAGCGGTCAGGTTCACCACATCCTGGGCGCTGTTGGGGGAGTCATATTGATCGAGGTCAGCCCCATTGGCTTCGAGTAAAATACCGCACAGTAGCTGCATCGTGTAGGCATAGGCCGCATCCTCTGACGCTTCCGGAAATATCCCTTTCACCTGCTGCAGGAGGGCATCAATCTGCTGGGCGATTTCGCTGGTGGGGTCCTGGCTAGCAACCACAACGGCATAGCCCACCGGGCCGCAGCCCAGGCGATTGGAGAATTGGGTCCCCCGCTGGTCGAATAGAATCACGTCGCGGGTCTGCCGCTGAACGGTATAGAACCCGGCCCGCTGCTCCAGAGACGGAAAGGCGATCGCGCTTCCCCCCGGTCCGCCCCGCAAATCCACAACCGGATCTGAAGCTGGGGAGTTGCTGAAGCTGTGGAGCTTGGCGTAGGTGATGTCGATTTGGCGTCCGTCTGGCTCGTCGTAGTTCTCGGGGACGGTGATGGTACCGCAGGTGATGGTTTCCCCTTCGGTTTCTCCTGGTGGGACAACGTCGGGGCAGGGGATTTCGGCAGTGGGATAGACACCGGCCTGAGCGCTATTGGCTTGGGTGCTGGAACAGGCCTGGGCCGTGAGGCAGGCGGCTAGGGCGACGAGCGGTAAGCAGAATTTGCGGGGCATGGTTTTTTGGGTTGGATGCATCAGGGGGCAAGGCGCTATTCGGACGGCAGCACAAACTCAGGCGCTAGATCCGCAGTGCAGCTTGTGTTGGGTTCCTGATCAGGGTTGTTGATAAAGGCGACGCCGATATCGGTCGCGCATTGCGAGAAGTTCATGACGCTGTGGCCCGCATTCGGCAGCTCGACATAGATGCCGTTGCTCAGTCCCTCCATGACTTGGGGCCCGACGGCGGTGGTGGTGGCTAGGTCATAGCGCCCTTGCAGCACCAGGGTGGGAACGGTGCTTTCCACTGGGTCGAAGGGCCGATCGCGGGCTGGCGTCACCGGCCAGGTCTCGCAAACTGTGTAGGCATCGACCGCCTCGGCGTATCGACTTTGCCCCAATGCCGGAAGGGCCATGTCCGCTAGCGCAGTATCGCTGACGGCAGGGTCACTAAAGGGCCGGATGTCATTACACACGACACTCCAGTACATGCCCCGGGTGCTTTGCCCATCGAGATCCAGCACGCTTTGATCAACCGTATAGGAAATGGCTTCGTAGGCATGGCGAACTTCAATGTCAGAAAGCTCATTTACCCCTTCACGCAGGGAGCGCGCCGTGTCGCCCTCAAAATGTTCGGCGACAAAAGCGAGGAGGGTACGGCGATCGCGGGGTTTGCCGATTTGATAGCCCACCCCAAATAAGTTGGCCAATACTCGGGTCTCCTGGGTCGGCGGCAGGGCCTTCGCCGCTGCAATGGCCTGCGTCACCCACTGCGAGCCAGGTCGGTCTGTGTTGGCCTGCAGTGCCTGCTGAACCCGCAATTGTCGGGCCTCCAGGCGCAGTTTTTCAGCCTCGACTTGCAGGTTCACAACCTCATTGCCAATTTGTGGTTCAGTGGGTGTCCCTGCAAACAGCTCACCTTTTAACATCCCGACAAAGGTAGCGGTTTCCCCCTGCGCCAACTCTTGAATCACCAAGGGTAGATAGGGCGAAACCAAAGCTGGCTGTTGGTTGAGCAACCCGACAACCGTCTCGAACTGGGCGATGGTGATTGCGTCAATGGTCTCGTCAGGGTTATCTGGGTCAGGAACGGGCTCGGCCAGGGGAGTCGGGGATTCAGCAATCTGGGCTACTAAGGCAATGGTGCGGTCTTTAAGGTCGGGATAGGCGGCAGCACAAGCAGTATCGGCCTGACAATCTTCGATCAGGTTGAGCAACACCACTTCGGTATCCTTGACCATCGCTTCGTGAATCTGAACATGTTGCGGCAGGGTCGAGTCGAGGACCACGCTGCGCAGGCGATCGGGGTAATCCCGCATCACCTGCTGGGCCAGGTAAGTGCCGTAAGAAATGCCGTAGAGATTGATGTCGTCATAGCCCAAGGCCGTTGCCAGGCTGACCACATCCTGGGCATTATTGGCCGTGTTGTACTGATCAAGGTCATTACCCTGGCCTTCTAAAATTTGGCCGCACAGCAGGAAGTAGGCATATTTGTAAATGTCGTCTTCTGAAGCCTCAGGATAGCGCGCTTGTAAGGCGTCAAGGAGTTCTTTGAACTGACCGAAATACTCGTTGTCCTCCTCGCCGATAATCGAGGTCACAAAGGCGACTGGCGCACAAGCCAAACGATTAGAAAACTGGGCACCGCGCTGGCTAAACAAGACCACATCCCGGATGCGACGCTGGGCGGCAAACGTCTCACTGTATTGATCGAGGGCAATCAGGCTGCCGCCGCCGGGACCCCCATGCAGATAAATGACGGGATCGGGAGCCGGGGAAAGGCTCTGGCTGTAAAACACCGTGTAAGACAGCTCGATCTGGCGTCCATTGGGCTCATCGTAGTTTTCGGGCACCGCTAAGATACCGCAGGTGTAAGTTTCGCCATAAACTTCGCCCTCTAAAATCGCCGGGTACGGACAGGGAATTTCAGTAGTGGGATAGGCCACTGTGCTGGCCTGAGCGACCTGCTCGCCAAAATTTTTGGCCTGCGTCATGCTGTAGGCTTGGGCCGCGAGGCCGGTCGCGAGGACAGCGAGAAGAGCGGCGAGCCTTGGGGATAGTTTAGTCATGGCGCTGGGTAGAGCAGTTTAATTGAGAGTGTTTCAGCGCCGCCGCCTCAAGGGACTCTGAGGAGTCCACAGTGTCGTAGAACACTACCAAAGCCGGCTTGGCTGGGCGGGCCATAAGCAGCTTGCAAATCAGTAACGTAGCTGGGCAAGGCGGCGGACTGCATCGAAGATTGAATTCATTGTCGGGACGACAAAAGCTGCATTGAGCGAAGGGTGGGCATTGCCCACCCTTCATGCAGGAGCCTCGCACTTAGCAAGGCTCTACCGCTGGATCGCACATAGTGCTGGGGTCTTCGCCAAAGAACACCGGATTAATGGTGTAGTCGTACAGGGTTTCGCCAGTGCGCTCGTTAAACACAAACACCCGTCCCGTATTCGGGGTTAGTACCACGCGGGCATGGCTATCGCTCCCCGCATAGTCCGGCCCCGGAAGCTTGGCCAAGGTTTCGTGGAAGAAGAAGTGGTTATCCGTAATTTGGATGATGATGTGGTTGGGATCCACAAAGGTGGTGTAGGTAACCGGCTCCCCTGAGCTGGCGCTGAGGCCGGTAGAGTGCTGGATACCGGCAGTGTCCCAGTAGACGTAAATGGATTCGTGGGCCAGACGGTAGATTTGACCACGAGCACCCAGGCCAGACTGGCGATAGGCCGCCTCGCCGTTTTGATCGACGTAGTTACCGGGCTGGTCACCCACCGGACGCAGGTCGAACCGTTCCCCGTTTTCCAGCTGAATACCAACAGCACCCTGACGCTGTGAAAAGGTGCAGGCGGTGACTAGGGAGGCGTGGTCTTCACCACGGGGATAGATGTCGCAGCGGGCATCGACCGTATCTGCTTTAGCAGTAGCGGGAATGCCAATGGCGGTTATTGTGGCGATCGCTGAAACAATGACGGGCTTAATTCGCATGGTGGCGTTGAATCTAAAACAGTAGACAATTAAATGAATCGGTGATGACAAATCTCAGGGCCATCGTGATGCCATGGCCCTAAAAATTCAGCCTATTCCCCGGCATCCTCAAAAATGATGAAGTCGCTCCGAACCCAGCCCACAGCACGGGACTGCGGAAACCTCACCTCGCACCAGTTCAGCGTACTCTCGTATCGATCGTGATCGGGAACGCACTGCAGCAGCTGGACGCGATCGCCAGGAATCCCATAGCCTTCTGGAACAGAATCGATGGTGGCACTGCTGCGTAGATTGATGCGGGTATTGGGATCGCTAGCGCTGAGGGTGACAAAGCTCCCTTGTCCGGAGGGACCAGCAGCTACCGCACGACCCGGAATTCCAGAGGTGTCCCAATACACATAAATCCGCTCGTAGGCAGTTTGATAGATTTGACCGCGATCGCCCAGCCCAGCCTGACGATAGGCGCCCTGACCGTTTTGGTCCACAAAGTTACCGGGCTGATCCCCAACCGGGCGAAAGTCATAGCGGTGCCCATCTTCTAGCGCAATCCCAACGTTTCCCTGGCGCTGTGAAAAGGTGCAGGGAAGTACAGCAGAAGCGCGATCGGAACCCAGGGGGTAAAGGTCGCAGCGGGCGTTGACGGTGTCGGCTTTCACCGCAACAGGAAACATTACCGATGCCAGTGTCAGAAAAGAAGTCAATACAGCAGCTCTAATAGCCATAATTTGGATTGAAATGAACCTCGTCCGGGTTAGTGAAGGATTTTTTGAACCTGCAATACGCGCAAACGTCGTAAATGATAATGTGGCTGACCCTTAATAGTAGAGGAAAATCGGCAGAAGGCCTGATTTTCGATGTGCAATATCCAGACGCTTGCTTCGCGAGAAATACGAGAAGCAAACGTGCTTGCTTTGCAAAGAGATAAACATGAAACGCCACTTTCATCTGACGTGATGGAGCATCAACTGCCCCATAGCACAGAGAGTCAGCACCAGCACCCATGAGCTTTGCTGAAATTCGATAATTGCAGTTCGCTAGTTAGCACATTAGGTTATTCTCACAGATTTTAAGATGCGGCGTTGGAATTTCTTAAGATTTGATTGTCTTGAGAGTGTGATCTCAATCCCGGGAAAGTGTGATCTCGATCTGCTTAAAGCAAAAGCTCATGTTAACTGAATTAACTGGCTTAACTGAGATGCTTGATGGCAGATTATTCAGGCGTGATTGCAATCGCAATCGATCTCGTCAGCTCAAGTTCAAAAAGCGGACTCTCAACGTCACATCGTTGCAGTGTGTTTCTTTTACCCTGACTAATGCGCACCAGCCAAAAAATCAATGTAGTATCGATTCCGTCTGGAATCCTGAAGAACACCAATGTCACTAACAAATCGAGCCAGAGTTCTATATGGCTCTCCCCTAAGCCAGCCCAAAGTCGCCAAATTTACGGCGATCGCCCTAGCGGTCCTAGTGGTGATTTGCCTGGGCGTCATCGCGCAGGATTTCATCTTCTCCCGGGAGCCCGACCAGGTCCGGGTGTTTTTCTTGGCGCTGCTGTGGTCGGCCCTGTTCTCGGTGGTTCCAATTGCAATTTTATGGTTTCTGGACCGCCGGGAGCAGGAATCAAGGTGGCTGTACGTCGTTACCTTTCTATGGGGGGCGCTGGTGGCAACGGGGGTCGCTATTCCCATTAACACCGGCATTCTCAGCGCCGTTGGCAGTGTCCTGGAGCTCCACCCCGACGTCCAGGCGCTGCTGGGGCCAGATGCGACGTACCTGGTCGGCGCTCCCCTGGCAGGCCCTATTGTAGAAGAGATTACAAAGGGCATCGCCCTACTGCTTTTGTTCTGGCTGCTGCGGGCAGAGTTTGACAGCGTCCGAGATGGCTTTATCTACGGCGCATTGATAGGGGTTGGGTTCAATTTCCTCGAATCCGCTATCTATGTGGCTAGCCAATACAGCGAGTCTGGAATTGCGCCTTGGGGCGTACAGCTGGGCCTGCGCCACGCGCTATTTGGATTTGGGGGACATGCCCTATTTACGGGCCTGTTTGGACTGGGGCTAGGGCTCGCCCGGCAAACGGTCCGGCCCTGGCTCCGCTACGCTGCCCCTATCGTTGGCTGGCTGATGGGTTTTTCGGCCCACCTGGTCAACAATCTTCTTGGGCTGCTTATCAGGCTTGTGGCCGTGCTGGGAAGCGATGGGCCGGTTCCAGCGGAGACGGATGCAGTCGGACCGATGGTGATTGATCAGCCCATTGCCCCACTGCTCATCATCGGGAGCCTCCGCAGTTTGATTACCCTCTTCCCCTTCTTTGTGGCGGCAATCGCCCTGCTGTGGCAAAGCGGCATCTGGGAGCGGCAGGTAATTCGGGAGGGGTTGGCCGATGAGGGGGAACCTGTTGTGACGCCAGAGGAGTACGATGCGGTGAAGGCAGACCGAATCTTACGCACCCGCCAGGTTCGCGGGGTAGATAAGCGCACTGCAGCGGCGATCGCGAGAGCCCAAGACGAGCTAGCCCTGCGAAAATGGCGGCTTAAGCACAATGGACAATCGGTCAATGACGATCCATTGGTTGCTTCGTGGCGTGAGGAGCTAGCGAAACTGCGAGGCAAGACCAAAGTGAGCGCAGTCTCATAGGGACATGGCGGTGCCACGTTTCAAAAAAACAAACCTAGACAGTTTTTTCACTGGCAGATTTGACCTCTACGGCAGGGCAAGCCGCCCGGTAATTTGAAAGATGCGCCACAATTTTTTGCTTTGATGACTTACCGAGTTCAAATGAAACGCTCCTCTATTATCTTGGGGGCGATCGCCCTCTTTTCCCTTGCGCCGCTGGGCTGCAGTAGCCAAACGGAGGCCACCACCAACGGCCAAGCGAATCAAGCCACCCAGCCTGCTGACAACGATGCCGCCTCCCCGGAAGCAGTAGACGTCGAAGTCGATGGGCAAGCTGTCCCCGAAATCCGCACCGAGCGTATCCAGTTTGAGCCCGGTGCCAACAGTGCCTTTGTCGAGGATGCCATCACCGGCTACGAGATTGTGGACTATGTCCTCGACGTGCAAGAAGGCCAATCCGCCAACATCAGCATGGCCACCGATAATCTGGCTAACTACTTCAATATCTTGGCTCCAGGCGAAACCGCTGAGGCCCTGTTCATCGGCTCCACCAGCGGCAATCAATATGAAGGCACCCTACCTGAGACCGGTGACTACACCGTGCGGGTTTACCTAATGCGCAGCGCTGCCCGCCGGGACGAGGTGGCCAACTACCGGCTGGAGATGAATATCGGTTCTGGCAATCCTCCGGTATCCGGCGCAGCGGAAGATGCGCTGGTAGCGGGCACTAACTTCAACGCCACCGGCCAGGTTCCCTGCGCTATGGGGCTCTCCCAGCCCATGGGCGCTTGTCCCTTTGGGGTGGTGCGGCAGGGCAGCGGTTCGGGCATGGTCACTATCACACTGCCCACCGGCGGCATCCGCACGATTACCTTTGATGCAGGCAACGCCGTTAGTTCTAACGCCGACGCCGACCTCAGCGCCGAGAAGCAGCGGGACTTGAGCGTTATTCGCATCGGCGAGGAGCGCTACGAGATTCCCGATGCGGTGATTTTTGGCGGGTAACCCACGGATGGCCAGGGCTGCGATCGCAGAGTTTGTTGGAGCCCTGCTCAGCGGCGGCATTATTGGGGCTGCCGTTGCGGCTAGCGTGGGGTATTTGCTGTCCCGATCTGGCTTGGGTATGGGGCTGCTGGTCGTCATGCTGTACGCTGCATTCTGGGGCTCCTGCGGCGGGGCGATCCTGGGCAGCGCCCTCGTGGGGCGGCTCTTGCGCCAGCGCGGTAGGTTGCCAATGGCCGCTGTCTGGAGCATCTTGGGCAGCGGGCTTGTCCTATTCGCTGTGTTGACGTTTGGATTGGGGGCCAGGCTGCTGCTGGGGGGAGGTCTGTTAATGCAGTCCCTGGGAGCGGTATTGGGATACAACCTGCGCAGGGCGGCTGATAGACAATGATTTCGCCTGACTTAATCCAGTGGTACAAGAGAGTGACCTTGGTCAGTGCATTGCTCTGGGCTGGGCTAGGTGTCGCAACGGCTGGAAGTATCGCCATAAGCTTGCTCAGCTGGCAGATCAACCTGGTTATGGGAGCAGTATTCACGGCTACCGGCTGGTTTTTCTACTGGCGGGCAAATAGCTTCTTCCTGGCCTATGCTACTGGCGCGATTAAAGCGCGGCAGAATCGGCACATGCAGCAGTTCTTATGGCTAGATTTGGTGTTTATGCTGGGGAGCTGTTTTATCGGTGGCCTGCTGCTACTGGCAAGCCTCAGCCGCATCTTTGCTGAAAGATTAGCCGTATTTGGATAGGATTGCCTTGGCTCTCGAAGGTATTGCCCGCTCTACTGTTAAATTCAACTTAAAAGGACATCAAGCATGATCAGCTTCAGCGCTCCAACAATAGTAAGCCTGCTCCTTCTGACTGCAGCACCGATTTCAAGCCAGGGCGTTGCCGAGTTAGCCGCTCCTATCGACCCCATCGCCCAAACCAATGAGCCCGCCACAGCCCGCCCTGCGATCGCAGCGGTTGACCCCAATCAGCCCATTCAAATCCGCGTCGTCAACCAGTCCGACATCGACGTCAATATTGCTAGTCGGCTAGTGCAGCCCGCTTCAGACGAGCGCATAGCTGAGCCCCAGGGCTCGGTCACCTTTGGACGCCTTCACACCAGCTACCTGCCAGTCCCCATTGACTTGTCTATCTTTGCGAGGGGCAACGGCATCAGCCTAGAAAATCTACAGGTGGCGGTTGTGAATAACGAAATTATTATCACCGTGGCGGCAGCGCCGGGGGTAGCCGCTGAATCGCGGGCAATTCGGGTGGATGAGGCGGGTAATATTTATCTGTACTAGCGCACAGGCTCCCCGCTAACGCCATCACACAGCGCTGCAGTGCCCCGCTCATCCTGCAGCCGCAGGTAATCCTGTACCCACCGACAACCGTGCTGTAACACAGCCGCGTCATCAATTACCTGGTCCAACTCCCACAGAATCACGATGTCGTCTAAACCCGAAGACGCCAATAGCGGGCCGCTGGTCTCCGTTGCTGGATGAAAGGCTAGGTCCAGTACCCGCTCATTGTGGCCTTCTAGAGTCAGTCTCAGGGTGCCATCCAGGCTCCACAGCTTGATAGTCCGATCCCAGCTCGCTGAGGCAATCACTGTCCCCCAGTCCTGTGGCAGCTCTGAATTAGCTGGGATGAAGGTAATCCCGTGAACGCGATCGCGGTGTCCTTCTAGGGTTTGCAGTAGCTCTCCCTCTAGAGACCAGAGCTTAACCGTCCCATCATTACTGCCGGTGGCAACCAGCGGCCCATCAGGGCTAAAGGCCACGTCCCAGATGTTGTCGGTGTGGCCCTCGGCCTCAACTTGGGGCTGGTTTGAAAACCGCCCGTCTGCCCCGCGCTGCCACAGCCGCAGGATTTCCTCCCGGCCCACAGTCGCGAGATACTGGCTGTCAGGGCTAAAGGCCACCGCGTTGAGGCGATCGCCCCCTTGGGCGAGGGTTTGGATGACGCTGCCGTCGTAGTCCCAGAGCTTGGTCGCCCCGTCCCAGCCCGCCGAGGCAATCACCGGCTCACGGGGATGGGGGGCAAGGCGGCGGATGGGGCCATTGTGGGCGGCAATCGTGCGCAGGTGCTGGCCAGTTTCGGTCCACAGGTGCATCTGACCCGCCTCATCTGAGGCGATAATCGTTGGCCATCCGGGCTCATCTGAACATCCCAGGCCTGCCCCTGAGGCTCAGAGAGGGTGCGGATTACCTTGCCGCTTTGGTCCCACAGCCTCACGGTGTTGTCCGTGCTGGCGGAAAGGACGGTATTGGGCAGCAGCGTTACGCCATACACTGACGTTAAGTGGCCCCGCAGCACCGTCAAAATTTCCGGGGAGAGCTGCCAGATGCGCACCAGGGTGTCCTCTCCCCCGGAAATCAGCCGCGCTCCGTCGGGACTGAAGGCCACCTCCCAGGTTCTGGCGCTGAGGCTTTCAACCAATGCCCCATCTCGCCAAAGCTTAATGGTCTGGTCCCAGGCGCTGGATGCCAGGGTTTGGCCGTCGAGGCTAAAGGCCAGGCTGACCACGCTGCTGACATGCTCTGCTGCCGTCATTTTGAGCGGACCGTCGATATCCCACCAGAGAATCCTGCCAAACCACTCCCCCGCCGCTAGGGTTTGGCCATCGGGGCTAAAAGCGACGCTCACCAGCCGGGTTTCGCGCTCCTCTGGGGTGGAATTCTCAAAGGTGCGGATAATTTCTCCGTCTAAGCGCCAGTGGATTACGGTGTTGTCCCAGCTTGCCGAGGCTAGCGTTTTACCGTCAGGGCTAAAGGCCACATCCCAAATAAAATTCTGGTGTCCGGCGAAGGTGCGCACTAGCTCCCCTTCCCGGGTCCACAGCTTCACCAGGCTGTCCTCCCCCGCCGAGGCGATCCACTGCCCATCAGGGCTAACGGCCACCGAACGCACGATGGCGTCATGGGCCGCGATCGCCGCAACGGGAGCACCGTCCCTGTCCCAAATACGGACGCTGCCGTCCCACCCCGCCGACACCAGCTGCTCGCCATCGGGGCTAAACACCACATCGGTAACGTATCCGTCGTGGCCGGTTAGGGTCTGCAGCAGGGTGCCGTCCCCATCCCGCAGCTCAAGGCTAAACGCGCTAAACAGCAGATGCATCGTCCGCCGGTCAACCCGCGATCGCCGGGTCCAAATGCGGCTGAGGGTACTGCTGGATATGCCACAGCGATCGCTCAGGGCCTCATTAGTGAAGCGATCGCCCCCATTTTCTTCTGCTTCTGCTGCTTGAATCGCTTGGGTGAGCCGCTGTAAACCCCCAGCGCTCAGGGTAACGCCCCGGCTTCGTCTCGCTTTTGACTGTTCCATTAAGCCAGCTCAAAAAACCTATTGCTACTTAATCGCTATTTAACAGCCTAGGTGATTAAGTGGAACGCCGTAAGTAGAAGGCCATAAATAAACGGCGCTCTCAGGGGGGGCGAAGTCACTACGGTCCCAATCCTACGGCAGCTCCTTAACTTTTTCTTCTAAATCAATGCGCACTTTTCAATGTACCATCACAGCGGAAGCAAATGTCGCAAGCCATGACTTCAACAATACTGTTCAATACCCAGGACTTCTGGGTACGCGTGAGATCTGATGGCTCGAAGGAACTGATTGCGATCGCAATTAAATCAGATTCTTCCATGTTAGAGCAGGCAGAATTTTCAGACTACGAATGTGAGATGTCAGCAACGAAAACATCTGACAAGAATGGCAGCACCATCTACAAAACACCTGAAAATAGCGAGGACGATAATCCAGTATTTGTCGTGATAGAAACTGGCGGAGATTACGCGTTTAGCCTCGTGGACGATAAGAAGAAAGTTGCGCTTACCCAGGGAAGCCTAGATAGTTCTAACTTTAAAGGGTGCGACCTGTTTCCGGATGGGCAGGTCACCACAACAGGAACTGGTGTCAGGGTGCGCAGTGGTCCAGGACTGGATCACGGCATTGAGAAAACCATCGACAATCAGATGACAGGTACGCTTCTAAATCGCTTCAACAATCAGGAGGACGGCTATGCCTGGTACAAAGCTATCTTCTATGATGCTGAAACTGAGGGTTGGGCGAGAGGAGATTTGCTTGAGCCTATTCAGAGCTAGTGCGACAATTTATTGCCCTGAAAAAGGCCGTGATTTGCATGAAGGAACTTACAGCGTCGCCATATGAGAAACTTTGCTGGCACTAACCACAAAGCCAGACGCCTAGTTCTAGACTACGCCCTCGGGGCTGCAATCATCGCCCTGCTTCCAATCCCAAGAATTCGCGTCCTCAAAGCGATCGTTCTGCTGCTGCTCCATTACAGGCTCATTCGGGATATTGGTCAACTTTGGCGGTGGCGGCGGGGTGGCGGCTTCTTAGCTCGTCTAGGGCTTGTGACTGGACTGGGTGGAGCTGTGGCGCTGGGTCTACTGGGCTGGCTTTGGACCATTGCTTTGGGGGCACTGTTTCCAAATCTAGATGTTCTAGCCCCCGGCACCGCTCTTTTTTGCTATTTTTGGAGCATTGGTCAAACGGTCAATCACTATTACCTAAGTGGAATAGGTCGGCCTGGTGAGCAGGTCTTAGAGTCCCACTCCGCCATAGCAAGCACAACGAAAGCACCGCAGGATGAAACTTAGTCGTCGGCAATTAATTTGGCTCGGTTTAGGCTCAACGGCGGCTACGGTATACGGACAAGAGGTCATAAAGGACAGGGCGCTGAATGCTGAGCAGGCGGCGCTTCGGGAGCTGTACGACCCGGACCTGCTGGTCGAAGAAGCGTTCCGCTCAGACATCGCATCCATTCAGGAGCTGGTCTCCATCCAGCAGAGCGCTAGTCTGCGATCGCCTACCACACCTTACAGTCGGAAGTGGTCCAAGCTACTCATCACAGCCAGCAAGCTTTCCACCCAGCAGTACCTCAGAGGACGGTATGACTCTGAGTACGACGGCAGCGTGTCTGAACTGCCCCTATACACCGAGAGCTTCTCCGATTTTGAGCAAATCGCCACCTTCAAAACCAGCCAGCGGGTCAAAGAGTGCATCAATTTTGAGGTGCCCATTTCTGATTTAGCAGACTTTGACGGGGACTTGGGCGCTCTTGAAAAGCGGCTGGATGAGACCCGGGACTCCATCAGACGACAGGTAAAACAGGCTGTCAAGCTCAACCAGCGGGTCCCCGTTTATTACGGCTTCCTGCTGACTTCTCCGAAGGCAAACTTGCTCATCTTTCGGGGCACCCAGCGGCGGTACGAGGTGTTTGAGGACATTATTGCCCTGCAGGAGGATTACACTCACCCCGTCAATGGCCGCTCCATGGGCAAAGTCCATTTTGGCTTTTACTCGTTCTACATGGAGCGATTGGCTGAAGCTGTCAAAGCTGCGGTAGCGTCGCTGGACCCAGATATTCCGCTGTATATTTCAGGGCATAGCCTCGGGTCAGCGCTATCCACATTCGCCGCAATGGATATCGGCCTCAGCTTGCCTAAGTTCCGGCTAAGCACCCGCATCTACTCCTATGCCGGCCCCCGAGTGGGAGATACGGAATTCATCGACGCCCATAATCAGCTGCTACCGAACCACTATCGCGTCGTTAACCTGGCGGACATGATTCCTATGATGCCGCTGAGCAGGCTGCTGGTTCAGGATTTTGTCCACGGCGGTGAGCAGTGGTCATTTTTGTCCCAGCAGGGCGACATTTTGCCCAATCACTTAATTGAGACCTACCGGCTAGCCATTGAGCAGGAGGCAGAGACCCAAAGTGACGATGGTTTCAAGAATATGCAGATACAGGTTGACTTGAGTCGAGGGGGGCGCTGAGGTACCGCTGCCAGCCTATAGGCCGCCGAGCGACCCCCACAATACCGCGGATACGCAGCAAAGGTCTCTAAAATATTGGCTCCGGGGAGCGCCTCCCCGGCAACACTGCCGCAGTATTCAACGGCTTTTCAACCTGCTACACTCGGTCCTGTTGTGACGACCATAAGAAACTCTGCGTAGAAATACCTTTGGACTTAAGCCATGAGACAGTTTGCTACCCCGATAATCATAACCGCACTGGCAAGCACGCAGGTGGGATTTGCGATGGCAGCTCAGGCCCAAATTCCAGATACCCTAGCTCAGCGCTGGACCCTGGTCCGTTTTGAAACTGAAGCTGGCATCGTTCAGCCTGCAGAAGATACCGACATTACGGCAGAGTTCCGTGATGACCGGGTTGCCGGTTCGGGCGGCTGCAACAACTATACGGCTCAGGTAACGGTCGAGGGCAACGCCTTGACCATTGGCCCGGTGGCAGCAACGCGGCGGGCTTGCCCCTCACCGATCTCCGACCGAGAGTTTGAGTATTTCACGGCCCTCGACGCTGCTCAGGGGTATGGCCTCAACGATGAAGGTCAACTGCTCGTCGAGTATGAGATCGAGGCCGGTAGCGGCACCCTAGTGTTCAATCCCCAGACCGTCCGTGCCCTCTGGTAGCGCACCTCTATCCAGAGCGGCGATCGCTGCATTCATCGGGAATTCTCGCCGTCAAAAGGACCTATGAAACAAACCGTCACTCGAATGCTTTCGGCTAGACCGGCTCAGCTCATCATTCGCACCTGCCGCAAATGGCAACAAGATGAGTGTTTAGAGATGGGCGCATCCCTGTCCTACTACGCCCTGTTTTCCCTATTTCCGATTTTTCTCGTGGTGCTGAGTGTAGCCGGCTTCTTGCTCGGACCCGACACGGCGACAATCAGGCAGCTCCTAGACTACGCCAAAATGTCGCTGCCGCCCATGGCCTACCAAGTCTTTGCGGATGCCCTCCTACACCTCAACGAAAGCAGTACAGGAGCCGGTATTACCGGCTTTTTTCTAGTTCTATTTACCTCAAGTAACGTCTTCAGGGCCCTAGACCGCTCTGTGGATAAAATTTGGAAAGTCCATGTCGAGCAAGACGATCCCTGCTCGTTTCAGGGAAAAATCGTTAGCTGTGTTCACCAGCGGATTCTTGCCTTCACCCTCGTGTTGGTGACCTCGGCCCTAATGTTAGTCTCGATTTTATCGAATGTGGTCCTCAAGATGGTCAGGACACTGTTGTCAAATTTCAATGAGATGGCAACATTTGTCAATCTGAATGAGGTCCTAATTCTTAAAGATATTCAAATCGGCATGACGTTTCTCATTCTATTTTCGGTGATCATTACCCTATTCAAGGTCTTACCGTCTACGGTCGTTTACTTTAAGGATATTTGGCTTGGCAGTTTGCTGACTTCTGGCCTGCTGGTAGGGCTGCAGCAGTTCAGCAGCAATAGCATCGTCCGTATTGGCAGCCAGTATCAGTCCTACGGGCTAATTGGCGGCATGATGGTGCTGCTCATGTGGATTTACTTCACCTGCCAGGTTTTCTTAATTGGCAGCGTCTTTACCTACGTCTATACCCATCTCTACGGCAGCCGTAGATCGAGGCCATCAAGGCGCTGAGGTGGCTCACTTAGCTCAGTTTGGTTCGTTTAGCTCGGCTTGGCGATCGCTAAGCTTAAGGAATAGCGAGTATCGCCACAAAGCTAGTAACGCCGTGATAGAAGTAAAAGCGAGTTGATCGCAGATTTTTTTATCACAGGCTTAGGGGTTATATGGCTCGCCTACTGTCAAACTTCTGGAAAACGGTGCTCTCTGCGGCCTGTCTAGCCACCGCTGGCGCTCTTGGAGAAATCACGCAGCCCAAATCCGCCGCAGGTGCAGAAGTGGTGCAGGTGGTGGTTGAAGGTCCCCTAACCCTAACCCTATCCGTTGATGATCTAGAGGCGTTTGCTGAAACTGGGGAAGCCAGCGGAGATGTCGCCCTAGTCGTGGGCTTTTTGCCCGATCAAGTCCGAGGGACCGTGCAGCAGCAACTGCGCCAGCCTATCCCCTTCAATCGGGCGACGGTGGGCAATTTGACCTACTCTCCACTGGGGCGAGAATTACTCTCTAACCTTGGCAAGGTAATTCGGGTCCACCCCGATGTCGACGGCTTCTATGGATTACGGGCAGCGCTCATTGGTGCGGCGGCAGCAGGTTCAAACAACTGGACTCTGCTGGATGTGCTGCGTCAGTTTCCCTCCGAAGATATCTACATCAAGCTAGAGGACCTGCTGAAGCTGCGCCAGACGCTGACGGGCTACTTGGACTATAACCAGGCTGTCGTTAGTGCCATTCAGCAGCAGGCAACGCTAGAGGCCGAGGCTGATGCTTCTGGTCCGATCGCTGATGAACTAACCCGCTTGAGTGAGCCAGGCTCCTATGCGGTTGGTACCACAAGTATTACGGTTGAGAACCCAGACCTGCGCCAGACAGATACAGGCCTCACCGTCAGCTACGACTTTCCGGTAGACGTGTATTATCCGCAGGGCTTGACTGAGCCTGCCCCGGTGCTGCTACTATCCCACGGGTTTGGCGATGTGAAAGAGAGCTTCGTCTTCATGGCGGAGCACCTGGCATCCCATGGCACTGCCGTCATGCTGATAGACCACATCGGCAGCGACTTAAGTTATCGCCAAACCTTTTTGCAGGGACGCTTGAACACATTGCTGAGCCCAATGGAGTTTCTGAACCGCCCCCAGGAAATCTCTTTTCTCATTGATGACCTGGAACGGCTGGTCGCGCGATCGCCCGAGTGGTCCGCCCGCTTAGACTTGAGCCGTATTGCCGTTATGGGAGATTCCTTAGGCGGCTCAACGGCGCTGGCGCTGGCGGGAGCTGAAATCAACTACCTGCGGCTAGCCGCAGCCTGCCATGAGGAGAACGTTATCCTCAACATCGCACTATACCTGCAGTGTCGTGCCCAGCATTTGCCCCCAGAAAACTACCAACTCCGCGATGATCGCATCAGCGCTGTGGTAGTGACACACCCCATGGGGGGACATCTCTATGGGCCAGAAGGAATGGCCCAGGTGGCGATTCCGCTGCTGATGATCTCGGGCAGTAACGACATCCTTTCCCCTGTGGTCCCCGAGCAGATCTACCCATTTATCTGGGCCCAGTCCAGTCCGAAGTACCTAGCATTAATGCAGGTAGGGACCCACTTCACCTCTAAGCCCGGTCGGGTTAATGCCGAGGGGATGTTTCAGGCCTTAGTGGGGGAACACCGGGACATTGGCGCCCGCTACGCTAAGGGGCTAGTGCTGGCGTTTCTGCAAAACCATTTGGTTAGGGATGACGAAGCGCGCCGCCCAGAATTAGCTCGCCTAACTGCCGCCGCAGGCCGCGCTCTGAGCGCAGACGAACCCCTCCGGCTCGATATTATTCAATCTTTGACCGCCGAGCAGCTTGAGGCGGCCTATGGGGCTTCACTGCCCATACCAATTGACCCACCAGCGATCGCCCCCGAGACACCGCCCCGAGATGAGAGCATCCTGGCCGAAATCGAGCGTACTGGGGTGCTGAAGGTCGCCTTCCGCAAAGACGCCCCACCCTTCGGCTACATCAATCAAGACACCGCTTGGGATGGCTATTGTGGGGAAATGGCGATCGCCCTGGGCAACTACCTGACAAATGCGCTCGATAGCCCTACACGGGTGGAGCTGGTGGAGCTAACCTCAACACTGCAAAATCGCTTTGACCTAGTGAGGGACGGCAGCGTTCACTTAGAATGCGGGCCGAACACAATCCGCACCGATATTGCGGATATCACCTTCTCCCAGTCGATTTTAACGGCTAGCACACGTTTTCTAATCTCCAGCAGCAAAGCCGATACAGTGAACCCCAACTTACCCCTGGCCGATACTCGGTTAGGCGTACTACAAGATACGACAGCGGAAACCCTGGTACGCGATCGCTATCCACAGGCAACCCTGATTCCCTTTCGTGGCGCGGATGGACGGCAAACGGCAGTACAGGCCGTATCCTCTGGACAGATCGATGCATTTGTTGGCGACGGTATTCTATCCTACGCTGAGCTGATACGAGAGGGGCAAGATATCAGCAACTTCACCTTGGTTCCGGAGCGACCATTATCCTGTGAGTTTTATGGATTGATTTTGCCCGACAATGATTCTACTTGGAAGGCAACGGTGGATACATTTTTAGAGTCGGACGCAGAAAATATGGTTTTTGATGACTGGTTTGGCGGGGTATTCTCATTCAACTTGCAGGTGACGGACTACTGCCTTAATCAGCGATAGCTTGGAGACGCCGCAGTTAGCGTGCAGTACAGATTGGTGCGAAGGATTTCCGCTGCCGCTTCTGGGCGTTCACCTGAATGCGTCTCGGGGGAACAGACATATCTGCTTTCGTCGTTGCCGACTGTATGGTCTAGTTCCTTACCTGACGCACGACTGATGGTGATGTGGGTTAGCCTGCTCAGAGACAGCCTGCTCAACGAGTGCAAGCATCTTGTTTCCACCGGGGATAAGCGCGTCATTCAGCAACCGCTCAAGGATTCGGGCCGCCAAGGAAACCTGCTCATCCGGCCCCATCGAACAGTTTGTGATGACAAACATGAGGCTGGAGATTTGATGGCCATCTGGCCGCCCCATCTCCAACAGCCGACAACTGTCCCTATTTGGCCACGTCAGGGTTACTACGGTGTACTTGCGGTCCTCCTGCTCATGCCGGGCAAAGGAGATATCCCGCGTCATCGGGTAAATGCGCCAGTCAATCTCCACATTTGGCTCGACTTTATCCATTGGAGTTGGGGGGGAGGCAGTAGCGAGGAGAATAGGTAAAACGCTGAAACCCTGGCTCGAATAGACTTCACGACGCTAATGCTGCTGTTCTGCCCCCTGTTCTCCCACTCAGTATGGCACTCAGCAGTGGTGCTGGTCAGCGGAGCAGTCCTAGCACCAGGAAAACGAACGGTGAGCGCAGCATTGCGAGTGATGGGTTTGTCAGAAGCGGCCGACTGGCGCTGCCAGGGCTGTGGTCGGGCCTGCCGTCGCCCCCACGAGAGCCTCCCTACTTTCATCACCCGTGTTCTGGGGGAGACCGATGCCACTGCTGTAATGGCCCATCCCCAGCGCTGGACCCTCACCGTCGCCCACCTGGACCAAGACCCCAGCAATAACACGCCCGACAACCTGCGGGCACTCTGTACTGGATGCCACCTCAACCACGATCGCCCCTTTCAATCTATGAACCACTACGCCAAGCTGGAGCGCCATGGCCAGTTCAACCTACTGCAGGAGGGTCAGCTATGAGCTTCGACCAAGGGTAATTTGAGCTAACGATTGAGGTGCCTGCCTCAGGGGTTCTGGACGTTGCCGCCGGGAACCAGATCACCACCCGCGCTGGGAGGGCGATCGTCACCGAGGTGCAGCCCGCAGGCCAGGAGACCATCATCTTTGCTGACTACGGCAGCGGCATCCCCCAGCCCCACGTGGCCGAGGGCATTGATGGGGTGTCATCTCCCCCAGAACAGGATTACCCGCCCTTTGCCATGGGTAGCCGGGTGCAGGTCGCCTCCTCCTGGCTGGAGGACGACATCGGGCGGCAGGGCACCGTGAAGCAGCCCCCTACCGCCTGGGAGCTGGCGGGCTATGAGAAGGTGCTGCTGGATGGGGATGCTATCTGCCGGTACTTCCAGCGGGGCGCGCTGGTGGCTGTGCCCTGTTCTGGGGGAAATGGTGGGCAGCTAAGTCTAGTTGAGGCTGTGCCGTCTGAGCTGGTCGCGCCAGCGCGTCAGGCCTCCTCGCGGCGGCATGTGCCCAAGGGGCAGGCCTGCGGCTGGATTGAGGAGCGGTTGGGGAATAAGCGGCGCAAGAACTCCTCAGTGAGCTATTACTACTGCTGGGATGATGGGGAGGGGCGGCATCGGAAGTCTATTCCGGTGCGGAAGCGTAGCATGGTGCAGCAGATGTGGGGGGAGCGGCGGCCTGTGGCTGGGATTTTGGCGGTGCTGATGTGAGGTTAGGGCTTGGCTTTTCGCGCTTCGATTTCGGCAATGGGGAGGAAGAGGGTGTCTTCGATTTCTTCTCTTACGTCGCGGGTGATGTAGCAATCGCTATTGAGGCATTCGATGAGTAGTTGGTTAGCATCGTAGTACTGCTCTAGCAACGCTTTTTGCTCGCTGGTAAACTGCCAGTCGTGGCCGATGTTGCGGTGATCTATCATTACGGCTCTGAGCTGTTCGGTCCAGGCTTTACCGTTAGATTGCCACCATTGCCTGAATTCGGAGCGATCGCCTTTAGGTATAGGAAGCTGGTCTCTTAGCCCTTCAACTGCTCCCTCCACCAGTGAGCTATTGAGGAAACGGGTAGGATCGTTGAAAGAATAGGCACGACCAAGGATGCGATTGAGAGTAAACTCGGGAGCGCGGTCACAGTCCAATGTGAAGGCTTGTCCGAGGCCATAATAGGATTCGAGCTCGAGTTCCAAGGCACGGTAGGGATTACGATAGAGTTCAAGCCAAATAGCAAGCTCGATATCGCGGTATAGGGCAAGGGCAAGGCTGAGAGTAGGGTCTTGTTTACGGTAAAAGTCAAGATCAAGAACCCGGTTGAAGTAAAATTTTCGAACTTCAAAGCCTATATCTTGAGCATTGACTGACAACTGCTTGGTTCTTACCCAAGCTATTACCTGCTGCAGCTTTTCATCTCTCGCTAAGAGCTGATCAGCCTCCTGCTTCATAAGACGTACAAGATAGTCAGCGCTTCTTATCATTTCGGGCACGAGTAAAAACACCTCTCGCCAACGCTTCTCCGTTATATTCGCTGCCATGTTTTTCAGGCGCTGCTGTAGATTATCTGGGTTGAGGCTGGCGATATAGCTGGCAGTAAAGTATTCGTGAAACGTCGGATGTGAAAAAGAGTAAGTACCCCGCCTCCGCTCCACTAGCAGCCCGTGCTGTGCCTCAATAGATTTGAGAACGACTTCGCTATCGAGCTGCAGGAAATCTAGATCAGTGCTGACCTCCGGTAGGTTCTGGATGTAGCCTTGAATCTGTCGCTCAATGTCGCCCTGCTCAAATGAATGTTCGCCACGTTTGAAAGCCTCAAAGGCTACATGGCTCAGTAGGTCCTCCTTCCGCTGTAGCGATAGCGCTTTGTACACCTGGTCTCGCTCAATGTTGCGCTTCGCATCCCACTTCTTCAGCAGCATGTCCAGCATCTCTTTGTAGAGCCGAGAGCGGTTGCGCGGGAAATCAGCTGCGTCCTGAAAGACTAAGCATAGTAGCGTTAGAAGTAGTGGGGTGCGAGCCAGCAATCTGATGGGCCTGTCATTTTCTAGGCGCTTTAGAAACGTCTGCGCCTTGACGGGGTTCTCCTGGATTTGAAACCATTTGGCAACAAACTCTGTAATTTGCTTATTATCAAAATCTGCCACCTCCACTTCCACAAATGGCTCAAAAGTATATTCCTGGGCCGCAATGCGACAGGTGATTACAAACTGACAGCCCGTAAACCGTTCATAGATGCCTCGAATGTCTCGAATGACCCGTTTATGGTCACTCTCCGGTACCTCATCCAGGCCATCCAAGAGTACCAGCGCTCGCCCTTCCTGCAACAGTGTCTTTGCAGCGATCGCCCCATCTTCAACCCCATACTGCTCCAATTGTTGTCCGATATACAACAGCAAATCTAGCTCGTCCTCGGTCTCAGCAAAGTCTTTGAGCGTTACGAAAACAGGGACGGCATCAGACTGAAGCTGTCCGCGATTACAGAGCGTCGCTAATCGTTTAAGGAGGGTAGTTTTCCCCGCTCCTGGTTTCCCTAAAATTATCAACCTGTCGTGAGCCTCGACCGCTGCTAGCACTGGTATTCGTTTCTCTAGGATGTCGCTCAGCATGAAGTGATCGAAGTATTCAAGGTCTAAGTTTTGCAGCAGTTCATTTCGCCCCAGCCGCCGCCGTCCAGTAATCTTCTCCAAAATATTGACGCTGGTGTAGATATCCGTCAGGTCAATGGGGTGGTTCATGTCCAGCACCCGCATGGTGCCGCACCGCTGCTGGATATTGTCGTGGACCTTTTCCCGCACGGTTTGGACCAGGGCATCGATATCGAGAGCGCTGGCCCCCTTGCTGCCTGAATAATCGTTGAGGATGCCTCCCGACTGGTGGACACCACCCATCGCAGCCCCACCGCCAAACTTTGCGCCCCGCAGGTCATAGATAACTGATGCCTGCTGTGGTAGCTCAGAGGGCGATCGCCCCTCAGCCTCCGAACCTGCACCGCTTCCCTTTCCAGGCTCAGCGCCTTTCTTCCCAGCGATCGCCTCCCAATCCAGCCCCAGCGCCCGACAAATCCCCACAAAATACTTCCGATCTAAGCTCCCGCTGCCAAAGAATCTCTTCACCGTCCCGATACCGACTCCCGTCGTGGCCCTGCTCTTGCCCTCAATCACCACCCTGGCCGCCAAATCCTCACGGCTCCACCCCCTATCCGTCAAAGCGGTAGTGGCCGTCTCAATCCCCGCCGGACATGCCGTGAGCGATCGCTTTGCCATGGCTCAAATAGAATAAATTCCAACTTCAAGTATAGAAGTTGTCCCAAAGTCGTACCAAAGTCACCTATTCCGAAACCCTTACAGAGACTGAACTCTAAGCGCTAATTGCCGATGATACAGACATAGGCCGTTCACCCGTCGCGACTATTTACGCCCTATGCTCTTCACTCGGTATTAGCCAATGCCCAACCCCAACTCGTTCCGCCCCGTCTTCGGCGCAGTCCTCTGCCTCACCCTCGCCACCGGCGGCATCTCCCTGCACCTGTCCAGCTCCGATGACCTCAACCCCTACCAAGAGCGAATCTTCGAGACCTCCACCACGGCTTGCCAGGTCGGCTTGCTCACCGTCTTTGGCCTCCTCGGGGGCAAGGCCACCGGCCCTGGCCGCTCCAAAAGCGACGATGTCTAGGTGCGCCATGGGGCGATGCCGCTACGCTAACGCGATCGCCCCCCTCTACGCCTCCGGCGGCGTTATACGCCCGCCAGTAAAGGGAACTGTAGACCCTATTCGTCTCAGCCGCAGATGTCTAGCCGTCAGCTTTCCCTACGGCCACCGCGACAGCCGCGATTGCCTGCCCCGCGCCGCGAGCGATCGCCCAGCGCTATGAGAGCGAGCTGGCCGTGGCCATGGCAATCTACAAGGGGTCGGGCAAGCGCTTCTTCCAGGTGGTGGCCGAGCAGCTGCAAATCCCCACCACGGACGAGAACGACAAGGGGCTGACCATGGATGTCCTGAAGGATGAGATTGCCCAAAACGTGGATGGCCGGACGCTGCTGGTACTGCCTGAGGCGAAGCGGCTCACCACCGGTATCCGCTATTGGCTGGAGGATTTGATGGTGCGCGGGGTGCGGGTCTGCTGCTTCGCCGCCGTCAATCCAGGCAAGGATATTTTCCTGGAGATGCAGGAGATTGAGATTGCCCTGCCGCTGGGCCTGCAGGTGGAGAAGGCGCGGCTGGCAGAGCTGCAGTCTCTGGCAGGGCGCAACCCGATGCTGGCCCGGAAGGTGGTGCGCAATGAGAAGCTGGGGCTGAACAAGTCGGCGAGCCCCCAGCACACGAAGTATGTGGTCATCATGCCCGTCATTATCGCCTGCCTGATGGCGTTTGGGATTGCCCGCTTTATTGGGATGGGGACGGGGAATAAGGGGCTCTACATCACGGGTGGGGTGACGCTGGTGGCGGGGATGACGCTGAAGCAGTTGGGGGGTGTGCGGGGGGCCAGAAAGCGGTTGGGGCAGTAGCCATGATGCTACATATTCGTTTGAGCATCAAGAAGTTAGCGCAGGCTTATCTTTCAGGTGGGATGTCTTTAGTGCTAGGTACCCGCGAGAGTACTCTTTTAACTTACTACCGGATCCTGCTTGAGGGAAGCGGGATGCATTTGAGTAATAACTATCAAGGGATGTACTCATGAATACTCCGATACTCGAAGAATATAAAGATAAAAAGATTCTATTTGTTACCTTGCTAATGTGTAACCTTGCAAGCGGTACAACGACAGTATTCGGAGCTATTCAAATATTTCCAAAAATATTCGTAGGAGGTGTGGCTGGAACTTTTATACAAGCACTTCTGTTTCTCCTTACCTCTGGTCAAGTGAAAGATGCTCCTTTTATAAGGCTAACTAGTTCGTTATTTTTAGCTTCTCTGAGTGTTTATACAAGTTTCTTTTCTTACTATGAGCAGCTTACTAGCAGTCAACAAGCAGAGCTAGCTGGAAATCTAGCTAGCTCTGCGCATTTTAATTTGGTGGAAGAAGTGTTTACACCAATTGAGAATGATATTCATAGATTAAACTCAGAATATCTTGAAAAGCAAAAACAATTAGCGATAGAAATAGATAGGGGGTTATATACGAATGAGTCAGGTTATGGGCCTGTAGCTAGACAAATAGAGAATGAGTCTATTGCTATCAAGACACAATATGAGCAATTGAGTAGCCTAGTAAATCAACTCAAGCCAAAGTTTGAGTATGAACTTAAAGATTTGACGCCCGAGGAAATACTCATAAAAGACAAAAGCGCTTTAGCATCTGTACCTTCAGAATTTCGGCCTGCCCATCTGATCAATCAAGAAAGTCTATCTCGATCGCAGTACATTGATGAAGATCAAGATATTCCACTATTAGCTCCGTATCATAAAATAAAAAAACTTGAAGAGCCTGCCTTAATTTCTATGGGCCTAGCTATAGGCCTTGATAGTATGATCATATCTCTTGGATTTGCCCTTTCAGGCCGAAGAAAAGAGGAAAAGCTTGGAATTTTAAAGCTCATTATCCGTACAATAAGAGGTAGTAAAGAATTTATCGCTGAAGTGGAAAATGAAATCGTGATTCCGGTAGATATTCACCCAATAGATATTCAACGAGAAAAACTCGATGAAGTTATTAAAACGGTCCATAACTCTGGGATTTCGGTTTCTCTATTTATAGGCCATTTGATGCACCTATTTAAGGAGATTGAAAAAGGTGATTACATAATTGATAGTTCAGTTCTGATTGAAAGAATGAACGAGTCTGATGCAAGGTCAAGAGAACTCGTGCAATTTTATAAGATCCTCTTTACAACAATGCAACATACTCTTGGTTGGCTAGAGTATCAGGGTGATGAAAAATGGAAGCTGAAGAATGAGCATTGCTGCAAGTGCTTTATTAATTGGATTAGACAAGAGGTGATGAAAGCTTCTAGTGATGAAAAGAGCCTTCGTTTACAGGGGAGACATAGTAACACTAAATTTCTCAATTAAGTTTGCATAGTGCTCACCCTCACCCACGCCGCGATCGGCACCGCCGGCGTCTCCCTAATCCTCTCCACCTCTAACCCCATAGCCCTGGGTCTGGCCATCATCGGCTCCCAGCTCCCCGACCTCGATTCCACCACCAGCATCATCGGCCAGGTGTGCTTCCCGCTGTCGAGCTGGATAGAAGACCGCTACCCCCACCGCACCGTCACCCACTGCCTACTCACCTCAGCAGCCCTGGCGATCGCCTCCCTGGTTACCGGCATGGTTCTGGGGGAGATACGGTTATGCCTAGCTCTGCCGCTAGGTCATTTGCTCTCCTGCTTCAACGACACCTTCACCAAACAGGGGGTGCAGCTCTTCTGGCCGGAGCCGGTGTAGTGCATCAGCGTCAGCAACCCTCGGCGGCGACTGCGTACGGGCGGCAGCAGCGAGCTGTGGATACTGGCCGCGGCGACGGCCCTGCTGTTCCTCGGCGTTCACCTGGCCAACGACGGCGGCCTCACCAAAACAGTGGGCCGCTCCCTGGCGCTGCGGGATTCAGCGGTGAAGGTCTACAACGACTCCGCCAGTGAGCGGCAGATGATAGCCAGAATCACCGGCGTCTGGGCCAGCGATTGCAGGAAGACCTGAAGGTAAAAGAAGGCGATCGCATTGTGGTTGGGGACCTGATCGCCGACCGAGGCCGAGAGCGCCAGCATCTGGAGGGTCAGCGGCAGCAGCTACAGCTCACCCTAGATCGGCTACAGTTCTCAGCCATCAGCGCACCGGCAGCGCCTAAGTCCGTCCCGGCGATCGCTGCCCTACCTGACGCAAGTTACCTGGAGCAAGAGGCCGCCCTCGCCGCGGTGCAGCAGGCCTGGCAGCTCAAGCAGCAGGAGCTAGCGGAGCTGCAGACCATTGATGGGTTAAATTCCATCGTCCTGGAGCATGAGCAGGCCAACCTCAAGGAGCTAGGGCAGGGACAGCTGGAGAAGGCGCAGCAGGAACGGCAGTACCGGGAATATGACCACGGGCTAGGCCAGACCCAGCACGTCGAGGCCTACAACCAAGCCATGCTCGCCTATCAGCGGCAGTGGGCAGAGTATGAACAGCGCCTGCGAGACAGGGCGTTTCAGGTTTCCCAGACGCGGCTGAAGCTAGATGAGGTGGACAATGCGATCGCGACGTTGGCAGTGGTGCGGGCTCCTTACAGTGGCACGGTGCGGCGGGAGGAGCGGTGGATTAGTCGGGCTCAGGTTCTACGGGAGCTGGAGGTGATGGTGGGGGAGTGAGGGCGATCGCTGTTGCAGTGCCCTGAGACCGACTCTGCTCTGGGGCGATGGTGTGGGTAATCCACTGCGGCTTACCGATGGTGATGCCGTGGGCTTCAAATTCTCGCCTGACCCGGAGGCGGTACTCCCTCCCTATGAGCCACTGCTGCAGGGGCGCAGTCTTGATCCAAACCCGAATTAAGATGCCTGCATGGGTCAGCTGGTCAATTCCCAGCACTTCGGGCGGGTCGGGCATTTTCTCTCGCCACTCTGGGGTGTTGTACATGTCTTGGGCGATCTTGTTAAGCAGTCCTAGCACCTTATCCGGGTTATTTTCATAGGCCACTTCAATGGTGAAGTCCACCCGAGACCAGAGACGGGTCAGATTCCGCACTTCGGCGATCGCTCCGTTTGGGATGGTGATCAGCTGTCCTTCTGGGTCTCGTAGGCGGGTGATGCGCAGGTTCATTTCCTCCACAAAACCCGCCATACCGTTAACAATGATCACATCGCCCACGGCAAACTGGTCTTCCAGCAGAATCAGGCAGCCATTGACCACATCCTTCACTAGGCTCTGGGTTCCGAAAGACACGGCTAGACCTAGCACAGCGCTCCAGGCCAAAATCGACCCGGTGGAAATTCCAAAGGTAGAAAGGGTGAGTAGTAGGCCGGTGACTACCAAGACGCTAGAAACTAGCCCTTTCAGTGCTCCGCCGATGGTATTGCTGCGCAGGACTTTGCGCTGAGCTTCGCCGACAAGAATACCGAGGGCGTCTCGCCTATCGACAAAGCGCTGAATCAGCACTTGGCTCACCCGCAGTGCAAGCGTGACGGCAAACCAAATCAAAATCAGCCGGAAGGGGTGACTCAAGATAGCGCTGCGCCACTGCATCAGCATGGGCAGGGTGTGGCTCAAGCCGATTAAGGTTCCATACCAGGTTAGGACAATTAGCCACACCAGCAGCCACTGCGCGGACCTACCAAACTGCTTCTGCCCCTGGGTCGATGGCTTATGCAGAAAGCGCAGAAACCGGGAGCGATCAGCCAGCAGGCCCGAGAAGGATGGTGGGGCAACCGATGCTGCGCCTGCTTCTACCGTGGCGGAGTTTGATGGGCCATCTCCCGTCGTAGTGGTTGCATTCTCTTCGGACATGGCAACATCTCGCTTCAGTAAAGCGCGGTGGTTCTGCCCCACCCATCGGTATAGAGCCACGAAAAGTCCGGTGGCGACGATCGCTCCCAGCAGTATAGCCAGACTGTCCCGAATCCCCTGCCGTGCCGCTTCCACAGTGGCAAGCTGCTCTAGCTGCGCCACCTCTGTCTGCAGCAGGTTTCGCCAGTCTTCCGCCAGCAAATCCGGCGTCTCGCTGTAAAAATTCACGTCCGTTTGGGTGACGGTGGCAATGGTGAGCGGTCGTGAGCCATCGGAGCTGCTGATCTGCAGAACGGGTCGGTTATTCAAGGTTGAGATAATCACCTCAGCCCGGCGCGGCGTCAGAGTTTCTCCGTGACGGAGGTACTGAAGAAGTTGGGTAATAGCGCTGTCTCGAAACCGTTCCACCTCGATGGAGAGCTGCGCCGCAATGTTCTGGGCCCGCAGGTCTACCGGCAGCGTTCCCTCGCTAATGCTGGCGCGATCGAGCACAGTGGGCGCTGCCACCTGAAAAAGCCGCTCGCCGCTGAGAGGCGATCGCACCCAGGCCACTTCAATGCTGCCGTAGCGGGTGACTCCCTCGGGTGGAACAGCGCTGGCCTGGCCCGTAAATGCTGAGAAGTCTTGCCCTGAGGCGATCGCGGACTGCAGTAAGACTAGAGCGAAGGTCAGGAGGAAAGCGTGCAAGAAGCGGCGCAGGGATCGGGAGCGAGATAAAGCTTCAAATGGCGGTATCATCAGCAATCTATAATCTATTCTGAGGTGGTGCGAATTAATCTTGAGATGCAGGTAAGAATAACGCGCGATGCTGCGGTAAAAAAGGCTGTGTTGTGGGTGCTAATCTGCTGGATAAAGTACTGCTGACATTAGCCCCCTGAAAGTTAGCGTCTTGCAGATTGGCATATTCAAATGACGCTTCGTCTAAGCGCGCTCCGATCAAGCTAGCGCCTCTCAAGTCAGCACTACTGAAGTTAGCGCCGCGCAGATCAGCCTGGGTGAAATTAGCCCCTTGCAGGAAAGCTCCCGTGAAATCAGCGCCCCACCCAATAGCTCGAATGAGTATTGCTTGCGCTAAATTAGCGCTCACTAGCGCAGCACGACTAAAATTGCTGTTGATCAAGCAGGCGCCTGTCAGATCAGCGCTGATCAGCGTTACCTCTATCAAATCAGCGCCATTTAGGTTGGTGCCTCGTAAGTCTGTCTGGGTAAGATTGCTTCCGTAAAGCTGGGCCTGACTAAAATCCGCCTTTCGCAAGATTGAATTGCTGAGGTCAGACTGTGACAGATTAGCGCCACTAAAGTTTGTGCCGACTAAGTCGTCTCCATGAAAATTGCTATTCTCTAGCTGAGCCTCTGCAAGGTTGCAGCTGCGGCAGTGGGCACTGTTGAAGTCTGGATAGATAGCCGGGTGCTGCTGTCGCCAGCTGTTCCAGGCGAATGCACCTTTTCTAAGCCATTGAACATGCTCTAAATTAGCCATTTTTCTAAACGATCTGTGAAATGCCAATATAGTTCTAGACAGTCTTTTGGTGGCAAACTCGATGCCTCGCTCAAGCGTCCGCATCGGTCTGGGTGATGATGACGATGATGAGGGGTTACAAACCGCCTCAAATACTAAGCCTTATGTGCCTGCCATTTGCATGGCTCCAGGCACAGCTCAGTGAACGTTGCTATAAACGAGGACTGCAGCGGGCTGCAGGCGTACACACCAAATCGAATTGTAGAATTTGCAGGTCGAGGTGGATTTGCTTTCCCCATAGCGACAGTAGTTTTGCCCAGCTGATGTAGATGGAAAATCCTCATCTGCTTGAATGAGTAGCTATCAAAAGAAGATTCGATCAGAAAGTCCGGTCCTCTTCGGCTAAGCCGATACCAAATACAGGATAGCGGCTTTATATCTGTTGTGGCCCAGTCAGAATAACCAAGATTGGTAACCACGCTACCAAGACGTGAGAAATCCTCATTTTCATATTCAACAGAGGCTTTAAACCAGTTTTCCTCATCTAGATAAACGATTACCCCGCATTGATCAAAGAGGTTCCTATATTCGAATTTAGCTCTTGTAGTAAAACTAAAGTTATCATTGATCTCCAGCAATAAGCCAGGAGCATTATTTCTCCTGAAGCCATAGTATGAACGTTGCCAAAGATCTGTTTCTTCTTCCGTTATTATCACGACTTTATCTGATGTCACTTCGCATGTCTTTGGCTCGTTGATCCATGATGCCTGGGTAAGATTTAACATTCGGATATTTCTCCTTTTACCACTCTCTGAATTAGACTATAACTCTGTCTGCTTCTCCTCTATTATCTGCCATCCGCTATCAGCATTCGTGGCGCTACTTTCGAGAAGAGGCATTAATCCGAAGAACGCTATTTCGGGGTTCACCCTCTGCAGAGGGTGAACCCTTAGCACCGTTTACCTGTAATCAGCTATCCATTAGCAGAGATGGCTGCGCCTCTCCAGGCAGCACAAAGCGCAGCAGCAGCGGGGCAACTATCGTAGTGACAACCACCATCAGCACAATCGCCGCCGCTAAGCCAGGGGATAGGATGCCGATGGAGGAGCCAATGCCGACAAAAACCAGTCCCACTTCTCCGCGCGGCACCATGCCGATACCAATCGCAAGTCGATTGAGGGTGCCAGCATTGGGAACGACATAGCCCGCCGCCACTTTACCCAATAGCGCCACAAGGATGAGGAAACCGGCAATCCAAAGGCCCTCTGCGCTCTCGGGATTGGCCGGATTTAGAACGCTCAGATCGGTCTTTGCCCCCACGACGACGAAGAACAGCGGTGCCAGTAGTCCAGCAATGGGCTCAAACTGCTCCAGCAGGTGCTGCCGCTGCGGCACGCCGCTGAGGATGATGCCTGCTGCAAAGGCTCCCAAAATCGCCTCGAGGTGGATGGCGTTGGCGATCGCTGCCATAAACAACGCAAAGATAATCGCCAAGACCAGCGGGGTATTTTCTGACTGCAGCTTTTCAGTGAGTGCCGTAAATGCTCGAATGATTGGCTTGCGCAGCAGCGCGACTCCCCCAATAAACGCTGCTGTACTCAGCAGCAATAGCCCTAAACCGGCAACATCAACTGAGCCATCTTTAACCAAGCTAACGACTAACGCCAGAACCAAAATACCCAGCAAATCGTCTAGAACAGCCGCCCCAATAATGATCTGTCCTTCGTCTGACTGGAGCTGCCCGAGCTCTTTGAGCACCTTTGCAGTAATCCCAATGCTGGTGGCGGTCAGGGCCGCGCCGCCAAAAATGGCAGGTAAGACTGGCGTATTAAACAAGGTAATCAAACCTACAGTACCGCCGACAAATGGCAGAATAATTCCTGCTCCGGCCACGAGTGCTGCTTTAGACCCGACTTTCAGCAGACTCTCGAAATCGGATTCGAGCCCGATCAGAAACAGCAGCGTAATCACTCCCAAGTTAGCGGCCCCCTCCGAAATCGCTATCAGCTGATGGTCATAGGCCATCGCGGCTTCAGCCGTGCCAGCCCCAGTCGTCCAGCAAATCAGGTTAATAACGCCGGGGTTGATTACGGCCTCGCTCTCCGTCACCACCAGGATGTTGAGTACGGAGACGCCAAGAATAATTCCCCCCACAAGCTGCCCCAAGACCGGGGGCAATTTTAGCCAGGCGCAGACTTCGCCTAATAGCTGACTTGTCAGAAAAATAACTAACGCGGCAATCAGCAGGGCGCTGAAGATTACCGTCTCGTTTGTAAGGGTCGTTTCTGCTAGGAGCGGATAGAAATCAATTGTAAAAATCATCAGGATTCTCTCTCCGTATCATGGTTTTCAGGGTGTACAGCGCGATGAGCTTGGTAGGAGTGGGCCCGTCGCCTGCGCCTTTGCCAACACCAGCAGCGCTCCAGCAACCACCGAGGGTCTTCCTCCAAGGCGTTGCGGTGGCAAAAGTCTCGGTGGTCATTCACAAAATCGGGGTAATTGACCTGCCAGCACTGCTCTAGAAAAGCATTGCTGTGGCAGCGGTTGAGATACTGACGGCGGTACCGCCGCCAATAGTCTACTGGGTTCCAAGTGGAGGGCCGCTCGCGATCCCAGAGGGGTTGATCAAGGTATTGCCAAATAGGAAACATCATGGGTCGAAATGGGTCGTAGGACAGCAAAAGAGCAATGCAAATAAATCATACGTTCGTTTAATTTCAGTCAATCGTTTCAGCAACCGCTTAGGCAGGCTCGCCACCGGGATGCAATTCTCCAGGCGCGATCGCAGAACCGTCAGAGGATGCAGCGGCTGGAGTAGGACTATCGGGCGGCACATCTGACCGCTGGCGACGGCTTACCAGCATGTAAGCGGCTGGGGTGAAATACAGCGCCAGAATGGGAGAGCCACCAATTCCGCCTGCGATGGCGATCGCCAGCGGTCGCCAGAATGGGTCACCATCCAAGAGTAAGGGCACAAAGCCCACCATCGTGGTGATCGTGGTGGCGATTACGTGACGACTCGCTTTCATCACGACGTCCTGTACCGCTTTGGGTTTGCCCTGCTTTGCCTCGGCGTCTTCATTCAAGGCGGAGAGCACAATGATAGAGCCGTTGATAGCAATGCCCACCAGGCCCATGGTGCCGACGATGGCCATAAAGCCTAGCAGCGAGCCAAATATCTTCAGCGAAAACAGCGCCATGCCAATGGAGCCCACGGCCACAGCCCCCACAATCCCTGCCTGCCGGAACGACCCCAGGGACAGCACCAGCGCCGTTACCATCACTAGCACCAGCAGGGGCACGTAGATTAACAGGTCGCCCACGGCTGAGTTGCGCTCTTCATATTCGCCGCCGAAATCGTAGCGGTAGCCGGGGGGTAGCTCAAAGTTCTCTGCGGCCAGCTGGTCCTGTAGGGCTGTCAGCACGGTCTCCGGCAGCACCCCAGAGGTGATGAAGAGCTGAACCGTATTCACCCGCTGCTCTTCCCGGCGGGCAATGCTGGCTAGCTCAGGTAACAGGTTAAATTCACCCAAAGCTGAGGTCGGGCGAAAAGCGCGATCGCGGGATTGGTCAGGCCGTAAATCTAGAGAGGCTAGCGATTCTAGGCTGGCGCGATCTTGGTTGGTGAGCCGGACTCTCACCGGTAGGTTCTCCGTAGATTCAAGAATTGCGCCGCCGGTCACCCCTTCTGAGTAGGCCGCCAGCTGCTGGGCGATCGCGGTATTGTTCAGCCCGGCCCGCTGTACCTGTTCGTTGTCGACCACCAAACCGAGCTTTGGTCGGCCCTCGGTCAGGTCATCGCGCACTGAGATTACGTCGGGAATTGTCGTCGCTATGGCTCTCACATCCATCCCCAAGCGGCGCAGTTCCTCAATGTTGGGGCCGTAAATGCGCATTTCCACTGGCGCATCAAACGGCGGTCCTTGTTGAAACTTGCGCACCAGCACCCGCGCTGAAGGCATCAGCTCGCTCAGCTCCCCCTGTAGCTCCCGCACCAGCGCTTCTACTCCGTCTTCAGATCTCAGCTGCACCATCGCCTGGGCGTAGTACGACTGGTTCTCCCGCTGGCCGGTGAGGTTGTAGTAGAACTTGGCGACGCTCTCCCCCACAAACCAGTGGACATCTTCGACGTTCTCATGCTGCAAGATCACCTCCCGAGCTTCAAGCACCTGCTCCTCGGTGCGCGCGATCGCCGTTTGGGACGAGAACTCGATTTCGATATGAAACTGGTCGCGGTCCAGCAGGGGGAAAAACTGGTTCTCTAGGGTTGAGGCCGCAATAAAGCCAATTAGGGGAATCGTCATGGTCAGCGCGACAGCGAATAGGGGACGCGCCGCCGCGCGCCCAATTGACCAGCGGTAGGGGCGGCCTAAAGCGGGCAGCGTTAGGCCATCGTTCCACCAAACGCCTGGCTTCATCACCAGCAAAGCAAGCTTGTCCCGGAACCCAGGCTGCGACTTTCTCTGCGCCTCCTCGTATTGACGACCGCTATCCCCCAGCATCCGTCCTGCTAGGGCAGCGACCACGGTGAGGGAGATCACCAGGGATGAAACTAGCGACAGAATCACGCTAAGGGCGATCGCCCCCACGAATTCGCCCGGCGCTCCCGGCAGCAAATAGATGGGCAAAAACGTTAGCACCGTGGTTAGGGTTGAGGCCATCAGCGGCACCTGCAGATACTTCACGGTTTTCGTCACCGCCTTAAGTGGCGGGTCGCCGTGCTGCATCTCCACCTGAATCTCATCCACCACGACGATGGCATTGTCGATCAGTAGACCGAGGGCGATAATCAGCCCCGTCACCGACATCTGGTGAATCGGCACGTTGAACACCGTGAAC
>JBCCAG010000748.1:0-2379 GCA_039814955.1 Cyanobacteria bacterium P01_A01_bin.135 | reverse complement strand
ATTTAGCTAGGGGATCAAAAAGCGGCTCACCAGATCTTGGGACGGTTCAACGATAGCCCAAGTGCCGTCAGGCTGCTTGCGCAGGGCAGCGAAGTGCAGGATTTGGCCACTGCCAATGCGATCGCCCCGCTGCACCGCTCCGCTGCGAATCCGCCGCAGCCCGCAGAGGCGCGCTGAATAGGCAGGCAAATCTGGGCTAGTAAATAGGGCACAGCGCTCGATGGGCTGAACAATGGGCTGAACTACCCCGCTGAACGGCGCGTAGACACTGCCCCCCTCTAGGGCAATTGAGACATCCCCCAGCCCGGCGACGACCGCACGCTCACCTATCATGCTGCCGGGCTGAAGTTGCCACTGCTGCTGAATCACAGGCTGAGAGCCCGTCTCCTGAGGGCCGGAGCTTGATACGAGACGGGGTATAGAGCTTTGGCAGGCCGCCATCGCGACCCCCGTTAAAGCCCCTAGCAGCCAGCGCAGTAGCTCAGTACCTCTCGGCAGCGCTTCAGTAGCCCTAGCGATTGGGGAACTTGAAGTCGTAGCCGGCATACTCCTCTCCCTCGTACAGCAACACCACCCAGGCATCAGTTTCAAAGTTTAGGGGATAAACGACACGCTCTGCCTGCACCCCGGCCCGCACTTCCATGGGAGAAAGGCTGCAGTAGGGCTGGCCGACGACCTGGTTAACAGCGGCCTTGGGCTGACGCTCGGGGATAGCAATTAGCTCCGCTAAGGTCTCCCGAGATAGGGCAGCTTCGGCCTGCACCTCAGACTGACAAGTCAGCGTTTGGGAAGCGTCCGGCGCGCTCGGATTGACGTCCACCATGAGCAATAGGCCAGCGAGCAGTGAGCTACCCGCCAACCAGTAGCGCGGGCGCGATACCCCCCGGCGGCTATGGGTCACCGTTGGCGGAGGTGGCGCTTGCGGGGCCGGTGGATTGATGACGGAGTGCTCAGCGGCTGGCGCTGTCCTGGGTGCGGGAGAAGACGGTTTGCGGCGGTCTGGGGTTGGGGGGAGATGGACACCAGGGCGGGTCATGGTAGCCTCCTTATCTATGCAATCGGTAAGCGATAGCGATGAGCAATAGCTATAGTACAAGTTAAGTACAATTGTACTATAGCAGGATGTGTGCTTAAATCAGGATAGTTTTGCGGCGATCGCCAAATCTATTGCCTACCCCACCGCGCCATGACTCTGAATCGCCGGTTAACGCCCTACCTATTCTTGGCTCCGGCCCTGAGCTTGCTTGGGTTGACGGTTTTCTACCCTGCCTTGCGGGCGTTTGTGCTCAGCTTCACACAATTCAACTATGACATTACCCAACCGCCGCGCTGGGTCGGTTTGGCGAACTTTGAGCGCCTGGTAACCGACCTCGTCTTTTGGCAAACTTTGGGCAATACGCTGCTGTATTTAGTAGTGGTGGTGCCTGTCCTGGTGGTCATCCCCCTGGGGCTCGCCATCCTGGTGAACCGCGCCCTGCCGGGAATCCACTGGTTTCGCATGGCCTACTACGTGCCGGTGGTGATTTCCATGGTGGTAGCCGGCATTGCCTGGCGGTGGCTGTATGCGGAAAATGGCCTATTGAATCAAGCCCTGCAGTGGTTGGGGGTTGAGTCGGGGGTGCCCTGGTTGACCAGCCCCAAGCTGGCGCTGTGGAGCGTGATGGCTGTCACGGTGTGGAAGGGGCTGGGGTACTACATGGTGATCTACCTGGCGGGTCTGCAGGCCATCCCGGCCGACTTGTACGAAGCGGCAGCCATCGACGGCTCTGACGGCTGGATGAAGCATATCGACATCACCTTGCCAGCCATGCGGCCCTACCTGCTGCTGGTGGGTGTCATTTCTGCCATTTCCGCCACGAAGGTATTTGAGGAGATTTATGTCATGACCCGCGGCGGTCCCTTGGGCAGCTCTAAAACCATCGTCTACTATGTCTATGAGCAGGCCTTTGATCCGACAAATCTAGATGTCAGCTACGCCTGTACAGTGGGGCTAGCGCTATTTTTAATCATTTTGGTGCTGTCCCTGCTGCGGCTCACCCTCAACACCCCTGATGCACCCCTGTAGGGCGCTCTCGCCGAAGCCATTGCCAGAATCATGCCCAGATAAATCGGCGCACCGCTTGCAGTTCCCCGCTCGCCGCAACCGACATTACCGCTCCAGGAATCTCGGTTGTGGCGTAGCGCCACCCGTTAGGGCAGCCTGCTGCTAAACCCCGGATACCCTCGCCCGTCGCCTTGACGTAGGCTTCCTTCTGAGTCCAGATCTGCAAAAATGCCCGCTGCCGGGCGGCGTCGCAGAGCCCCTGCAGGTAGTCGCGCTCTTGGCAGGAGAAGTAGCGGCGGGCTAGCCGCTCCCAGGCGCTGACGGGGCGGATGCAT
>JBCCAG010000756.1:0-2351 GCA_039814955.1 Cyanobacteria bacterium P01_A01_bin.135 | reverse complement strand
GCCGCCATCTCCCATGGTCGCAGTCACCGTCACCGACACCGGCAGCGGCATCCCGCTGGCGCTGCGCGATCGCATTTTTGAGCCGTTTGTGCAGGGGGATGGCTCCAGCGAGCGGGTCTACGGCGGCGCGGGGCTAGGGCTAGCGATCGCTAAGCAGCTCGTGGAAATGCACTGTGGCCAAATTTGGGTGGACTCTCGTCCAGGGGCCACCTGCTTCACCGTTACTTTGCCCATCGCCAGCCCTGCTGAAGAGGATGACCCGGCAGCGCTGCCCTGTGACCCAGAGACCTCTATCTTGCCAATCCCCGCCGCCATTACCGCTAATTTGCTGGGAGCCGACAGCTTGCGCAGCGCTTCAGGCTGGCTCGACCTTCACGAGAGGGACGCCGTGGATAAAGCCGATCTAATGCCGGATGTTCCTCTCAGCCTTTCAAAAGACAACCTCCGCCCAGACAGCTCGCCGCCGGAAGATAGCGTTCCCGAGGGCTTCAAAATCCTGGTGGTAGATGACGACCCCATTAACCGGCAGGTGCTGGTCAATCACCTGCGGCTGCATCACTACCTCCCCATCCAGGCGGAGAGCGGCGCTGATGTGCTGGCCCTGATTGGCCACGGCCTAGAGCCAGACTTGGTACTGCTGGACGTGATGCTGCCCCGGATGACCGGGTACGAGCTCTGTCGCCGTCTGCGTCAGTCATTCCCGGCTACCGAGCTGCCCATCCTGATGCTGACGGCCAAAACCCAGGTGGCAGATCTGGTGGAGGGGCTCACCGCTGGGGCCAACGACTACTTGAGTAAGCCCGTGTCTCAAGCGGAGCTGCTGGCCCGCATCAAAACCCATCTAGAGCTCTCTAAAACTAGCTTGGCCTATGCTCGCTTTGTGCCCCATGAGTTTTTGAACCTACTCGGGTGCGATCGCATCTTGGATGTACGGCTAGGGGCCCAGGTGCAGGCGGACATGACGGTTATGTTTGCCGACATTCGCGGCTTTACCGCTCTTACTGAGCGCATGTCGCCGAAGGAGAGTTTTGAATTCCTCAACTCCTATCTGTCGGAGGTGTCGCCCGTAATTCGCCAATACGGTGGCTTTATTGACAAATACATCGGCGATGCGGTGATGGCAATTTTCCCTAACAGCCCAGACGACGCCATTCAGGCAGCGATCGCCATGCAGCACCAGGTGAACCAATATAACCAGGTGCGGCAGAACTGGGGAGAGGTCCCCATCGCCATTGGCATTGGCATTCACACGGGCAGCCTCAGCCTGGGGACCATTGGAGAGGAAGAGCGGATGGAGAGCACGGTGATTGCTGACGCCGTCAATCTAGCGGCGCGGCTGGAAAAGCTGACAAAGCTGTACGGGGCTGGCATTGTAATCAGCGCCCAGACCCTGGGCCGTCTGCCCGAGGAGCTGCCCTACAGCTACCGGCTGCTAGACCGGGTGAAGCCCCGAGGTCGCAAAGAGCTGGTGGAAGTGTGGGAGATTTACAACGGTGACCCGGAGCCGCTGCTGGCGCTAAAGCGCCAGACCCAGCTTCAGTTTGAGGAGGGCATTTATCTTTACCACAATGAGCAGATTTCCCGTGCGGAGGCCCTATTTGAAGCCGTTATCGGCAGCAACCCGGCAGACTCCGCGACGCGGCTTTACCTCGATCGGTGTCGACAGCAGCGCTAGGCCAAGGGCAAACGCGAATGCACCGGCAGGGTAATTCGGCATTCGGTACCTTGACCTGGCGTGGAGATATAGTCAATGCAGCCCTGGTGGGCGACAATGATCCTATGGCTGATGGAGAGGCCCAGTCCAGTCCCCTTGCCGACCGGCTTTGTGGTGAAAAATGGGTCAAACAGCCGGGCTTTTACATCCGTTGACATGCCAGGGCCGTTGTCGATGATCCGAATGGTGGCCTTGCCGGCTTCAGCGCTGGTGATCAGGGTCAGCTTCCCCTGGTGATGCGGCAGCAGATGGCGAGGACGACCATCTTGAGGGGATAGGGCCTCCCGGCCTAGCTGTCGCTGGTACTGCTCTTCCAAAGCCTCAATCGCGTTAGAGAGCACGTTCATAAAGACCTGGTTAATGCGGCCCGCCTGGCAGCTGACCGGGGGCAGGTCGCCATACTGCTTAACTAGGGCGATTTCTGGGCCCTTAGCGTTGGCCCGTAGCCGGTGCTGCAGAATCATCAAGGTGTTGTCGAGGCCGTCATGAAGATTGACGGGGGCGGCGGCGCTGTCGTCGCTGCGGGCAAACCGCTGCAGCGATCGCACAATGTTGCGAATTCGCTCGGCTCCCACCTGAATCGACCCCATAGTTTTGGGTAGATCCTCTTGAAGAAATTCTAGGTCTACCGCGTCGG
>JBCCAG010000023.1:0-15069 GCA_039814955.1 Cyanobacteria bacterium P01_A01_bin.135 | reverse complement strand
TCATCCCGAGAAAGCAGCGTAGTGCCGTAGCTCATCAACTCAGCCACCGTGCGCCCCTCCCGCGCTCCTTCCAGCACCGCTGCCGAAATAAAGGCCACCGCTTCCGGGTAGTTGAGCTTTAGGCCTCTATCTTTACGACGCTCTGCAAGCAGTGCCGCCGTGAAGATCATCAGCTTGTCTTTTTCTTGGGGCGTCAGTTGCATAGGCTTAAAGGGGCGAAGGTTGGGTGTGATAGGCCCATGGTAGTGCCATGGCCTGGCCCTATAAAATGCATGTCGAAGTCAGCAATGCCCGAGTCAATTAGGCATTATCCCTACAAAATCTACCGCTTTAGCCTCAACTGAGCAAGCACCACCAGCGGCTGCAGGTAAAGATAGACTGCAAAAGGAATAAACCCCGCGTCGGTCATCAGCACCGTGGCGGGCACCAAACCAGCGATATTCCAGGGTATCAAGGGCGAAACCACGACCACCGTATTCTCAAGATCCAGCGCCAGGGTTTCTGCTGCATTGGGTGAACCATCCCCTGCGTAATTCCTCGCCACAAGCTGCTGGGTCAGCAGAATGGCGATGGTCTGGGTGCAGCCAAATAGGGCCGTTGCGATACCCACTAATCCGGTGCTGAAAAACTGCCGCGATCGCCGCCGCTGTGGACCATTCTGCTGGGAATCGTTCTGTCGTGGGTCGGTGCTGTCAGTCTGGGGTGTAGGTCCTGAGACATGGCTGTACCATGTTCCTATGGGGCTTCGGTCGGGAACCGGCTGTAGTTTAGCGGGCGATCGCAGCATGGCTTCTACCTTGCTCAGCGTCTGGGTCAAAATCCCTGCCAGGGCTGTAGAGACCACCACCACCCCGCACACCCGCGCCATCGCTAGCCCTCCCCCAGCCTGAAACAGGTCAGCGACCGGGGCCGCTTCGGGAAGCCGAAACCCACCAACGGCGAACTGCAGCAGCGTATTCAGGGGCACCCCCTGCACAACGCGGGCGATTGCCGCCGCTGCCGCAATACTGAATCCCAGGGTATACAGCACCGGCACCCGGACCACCGATAGCCCCAACACCAAGACAGCGGGCAGCAGCACGCTCCAGTGGCGGCTAAAGGTGAGGGCGATGTCGGCCTGGAGCTGACGGTCAATGGTCAGGGGCGGCATGGTCATCGATAAGCCCACGTAGATCAAGGCCGTCAGCAGCACCGGCAATAGCCCGGTTCGCACCATGGCCCGCAGGTTGGTCTGCAGGGAAGTGCCCGTCACCGTCGCCACAAGGTTAGCGCTAGAGGACACCGGAGAACAGCGATCGCCGACGTAGGCCCCACCAATAATTGCCCCCGCTACCAGATGGGAGTTCAAGGCACTGCTGCTCGCCATGGTCATCAGCGCCAAACCAATAGTGCTCACCGCTCCAAAAGAGGTGCCAATCAGCACCGAGACCACACCCGGCAGCAAAAAGGCCCACAGCAAAAACGTGCGGGGCTGCACCCACGCCAGCCCCCAGTACACCAGGGCGGGCACCGTGCCCGCCGCCATCCACAGGGCTACCAGTACTCCAATTAGCAACAAAATGCCGATTACCCCAAAAGACTTGCGCACCCCGCCCCAGGCAAGCTGCATCAGAACCCGCCAAGGTGTCCCCCGCCGCCGCGCCACCAGGCCAAAGGCCACTAGTGCCCCCAATAGCGGGTAGGCCATGTAAACCCCTTGGGCTGCGCCAAGCAATAGCAGCGTAAAGGAAAGGGCGATCGCTAGGGCAATATCCATAGGATGCTCAAGAAACGTTCCCCATAGCCTAGAGATACCGCTAAGCGCATTCAACGGATAGGGCCTATTCTATCCATCGATAAAATCGATAGACTAACCCGGTAGCTTCAGGAGATAACTGGAGTACCGACTATTCACCGCGTCAATAAAATAGATACCGCCCGATGAATATTGCCGCCTGTCAGCTCAAGGTCTCCCAGCTCAAAGCCTTTTGGGCCGTGGCCCAGTGCGGCAACTTCAGCGCAGCGGCAGCTGAGCTAAATGTCACCCAGTCCACCATCAGTCATGCGATCGCTTCCTTAGAAGCTGAGCTGGGAGTATTGCTACTGTCGCGGGGGCGGCACGGCGCAGTACTGACGCCCATCGGCGAAGAGCTGCTACCGGAGGTTAGCCAGGCCCTAGAGCGGCTGTGTCAGATTCAGCGGACGGCAGCCCTGGCGCGCGAGCTGCACCGGGGGCAGGTGCGGGTAGGCTGCGTTCGCAGCGTCGCCACCCATCTACTTCCCGATATCATGGCCCAGTTCCAACAGGCGTTTCCTGACATTCAGCTCATCCTTCTAGAAGCCGATGGCTACGGCGAGATTGAGCGGGGTCTACGGGAAGGCAACCTCGATGTAGGGTTTCTTTGCCTGCCGCTGGGCATGGAGTTCGACGCCTGGACGACTCACCAAGATGAGTTTGTCGCCCTACTGCCTGCTGCTGCTGCCCAGTCAGATACGCCCCTTACCTGGGAGCAGTTGCTGCAGCATCCCCTGATCATGACGCCCCTCACCGGGCGACATCATACCAAGCTGGTACGGGAACACTTAGCAGAGTGGGGCCATACCTTGACCATCAGCAGTGAGGTGCGAGAGGACTCTACGGTGCTGGGGATGGTGAAGCGAGGACTGGGAGCCACAATTATGCCCCGTATGGCGGCAGAGCCGATTCCTCGCGGAGTGGTGATGCAATCTCTGCCAGTCCCTTTGTATCGGACAACGGGCGTCGCGACGCTCTCTAATGCTCTATTACCCCGGGCAGCTTTCGCGTTTTTAGATACAGTCCGGTCGGTGTTAGAGGATGGGGCACAGGAGCCTAGCTAAGGCTTTGGGATAAGCCATAGTCAGACTTATCCCAACGTGTTGGTTGGGTCCGGCAGGCGCGTATCGGCATTATCCATGGGGCTAAGGATATTGAGCTGCTTACGCTCATCCTCCAGCCGCGTTTCTAGGTTTTGAAGCTGCATCGTCATCAGCTCAAGCTGCTTACGCTCCTGCTTAAGCTTGGTTTCTAACTCTTGAATTTGGTCCCGGCGCGTCTCCACTTCCAAGGTTTGACGCACCACGTCTTGACTTTTGAGCGTCAAAGATTTTCGCCATTCCTCAACTCGGTCGACCTCCTGCTTTAGGTCCTCGGGGGTAAGCCCTGCAGCAAGGTACTGACCGACTGTGTCCAGCAGCCATTCCGTCGCACTACGAATCGTCGTGACGACGGCATCGCTGTCCAAGTCAACGAAAACGGCAGCCCCGTCATCGTAGGCTTCGGCTTCCTGTGCGGGAATCACGACAACGTCTGGCTCCGCGGGTAGCACTAGCCACTCCTGCTCTTCGCCCTGGTGGGCCACGAGCAAGAGCTGAGGGACGCCCTCGTCGGTATTTCGTTGCACTTTAGCTAAATACAGCATTGCAATGATTGGCCGCTATTCGAACGTAGTATATCTCTATATTTGTGAGTTCCCTTTCAAGCTGTGTTTTGATCCTGTGAAGATTTGCTTACCCGCTGTGATACGGCTAAGCATGTTTGCCACAGAGTAGTATCCTAAGCAGCTTGAGGAAAATATCACACGCAGAGGCGGAAATAAGCGCTCTGCCTGCTATGTTCGGTAGACCCTTCACATTCCATGCTTTGGTGTGGCAAGGCTCCCTGGTTAGGCATAGCACCCCTGAACCCGCCACAACACCCCCATCAGCGATCGCACCAGCGCCTGGTGCTCGATCTGCTGCCATTTCGTTAGTCTTCAGTATACAGCGATTATACGGAAATAATTATTCTCACACTGGTCAGGTTTCTGAAGTGGCAGCAGCAATGTCCTGCAGGTGAACGGATACAGCCATGGCGATCGCATCTGTGGCTGTGACAATCTGCGCTCTGCACAACTTAATGCGGCAGCCAAGGCTAAACCTGACTCAGGCGAGCATTGAGGATGCTGGCCTGCTTCTCTGCCTCTGCTAGTGCGGCTTTAGCCCCGTCTACCACCTCGGGCGGCGCTTTCTTCACAAACCCCGCATTGTTAAGGCGGCCCTGCAGGGACTTGATTTCTTGGGTCACCTTGCCCAGATCCTTCTCCAGCTTCTGGCGCAGGGCATCCACATCGACGAAGCCCGCTAGCGGCATCAGCACTTGAATGGTGCCGGTCACGCCTGTGAACATCTTTTCGTTAGGGGCGGTGTCGCTGATTTCTAGGGTTTCTACCTTGGCCAAGTTCTTAATGTAGGCGCTGCCCTGCTGTAGGGTGTCTCGCTCCTGGGGGCTATCGCTCTGCAAAATGACCCGGATTGCGGTGCTGGGCTTGACGCCGGCCTCCGCCCGCAGGTTGCGCACCGTGCGGATGGTGTCGATTAGGGTAGATACCATGGCCTCTACCTCGCCCTGAATAGTAGCTTCATCGCCAGTGGGGTAGATCTGGTGGGCCAGGAACACATCGCCAGCACTCTGGGTGAGGGTGTGCCAGATCTCCTCAGTGATGTGGGGCATGAAGGGGTGCAGCAGCCGCAGGATGCCGTCCAGTACGGTGGCTAGGGTCTGCTGGGCGGTGAGGCGGGAGGCGGCGTCTTCGCCGTTAAGCCGGGGCTTCACTAGCTCAATGTACCAATCGCAGAAATCTCCCCAAGTGAATTCGTACAGCCCCTTAGCCGCTTCCCCCATGCCGTAGTTATCCAAGTAGCGGCAGGTGGTCTGGGCGGTGCGGTGGAAGCGGGACAGAATCCAGCGATCGCTCAGCTCCAGCGCCTTGGGGTCGGGGTAACCTAAATCTTCCGGGGATTTCCCGTCCAGGTTCAGCATCACGAAGCGGGCGGCGTTCCACAGCTTGTTGGTGAAGTTGCGGCTGGCTTCCACCGACGTGGATTCGTCGGTTTTGCGATCGTAGTCGATGCGGATGTCCTGCCCGGCCCCAGTGACCTCCCGCACCAGGGTGTAGCGCACCGCATCGGTGCCGTACTTGTCGATTAAAATCAGTGGATCAATGCCGTTGTTGGCGGACTTGGACATCTTTTTATTGTTCTCATCCCGCACCAGACCGTGGATATACACGGTGCTGAAGGGCATTTGGTCTGTGAAGTAGCCCGCCATCAAGGTCATGCGGGCCACCCAGAAGAAGATGATGTCGAAGCCGGTCACCAAGGTAGTGGTGGGATAGTATTTGGCCAAATCGGCGGTCTGGTCTGGCCAGCCCATGGTGGAGAAGGGCCACAGCCCGGAGGAGAACCAGGTATCCAGCACGTCGGGGTCCTGCTGGAGCTTGGCATCAGCGCCGTACTGAGCCTGCGCTTTCTCGGTGGCTTCGGCCTCGCTGCGGGCCACAATGAACGGCGTATCGTCAGCAACCTCGCCATTGGTCTCGCTGACTACATACCAGGCCGGAATCTGGTGCCCCCACCAGAGCTGGCGGGAAATGCACCAGTCCCGCAGGTTCTCCAGCCAGTCGCGGTACACCTTGGTCCACCGCTCCGGCACAAAGCGGGGGTCTTGATTTTCTAGAAACGCCAGAGTTTTATCGGCCAGGGGCCGAATCTTGACAAACCACTGAGTGGACAATAGCGGCTCCACCGGTACCTTGCCGCGATCGCTGTAGGGCACGGCGTGGCGGTAGTCCTCGGTTTTGATTAGCACTCCCTCGTCCTTGAGCCGCGCCACCACATTCTTGCGGGCCTCGAAGCGGTCCTGTCCGGCAAAGTCCCCGGCGTTCTCGTTCAGGGTGCCGTCCTTATTCATGATGTTGATGAACGGCAGGTCGTGGCGCTTGCCCATTTCAAAGTCGTTGGGGTCATGGGCCGGGGTCACCTTGACGCAGCCGGTTCCAAACTCCGGGTCAACGAGATCATCGGCGACGATGGGAATCTCCCGGTCCATGATCGGTAGGGTCAAGGTCTTACCCACGATGGCGCTGTAGCGCTCGTCGTTAGGGTTCACCGCCACGCCCGTATCCCCCAGCATGGTCTCGGGGCGGGTAGTGGCCACCTCTACATAGCCGCTGCCGTCAGTTAGCGGGTAGCGGAAGTGCCACAGGTGGCCGTCTACTTCCTTACTCTCCACCTCTAGGTCTGAGACGGCAGACTGGCTGGCGGGGCACCAGTTCACCAGGTAGTTGCCCCGGTAAATTAGCTCGTCCTCATGTAGACGCACAAAGGCCTCCGCCACCGCCTTAGAGAGCCCCGCGTCCATGGTGAACCGCTCCCGGGACCAGTCCGCCGACACCCCCAGGCGGCGCAGCTGGTTGACGATGCGGCCCCCAGACTCGGCCTTCCATTCCCAAGCCCGCTCCAAGAAGCGATCGCGCCCCACGTCGTACCGCGTGAGCCCTTCTTCCCGCAGCTGCCGCTCCAAAATCGTCTGCACGGCGATGCTGGCATGGTCGGTGCCCGGCAGCCACAGGGTATTGCGCCCCAGCATCCGGTGATAGCGCACCAGCAGGTCAATCAGGGCATTTTCAAAGGCGTGGCCCATGTGCAGGCTGCCCGTGACGTTGGGCGGCGGAATCACCACACAATAGGGTTCCCCCGGCGCGCTGGGGTCTGCCTTGAAAGCCTGCTGGTCTTCCCAAGCCTGCTGCCACTTTGATTCCGTCAGGGAGGGGTCATACTGGCTAGGGAGGGTTGGCGTTGCAGTCATGGGGGTTGCTAAGGCTAAGATCGACTAAATGGTACTTCATTTGCTATTTTGACGGCAAAAGCGCCATCGCTGCACAGCAGTAAAGCGCTACCTTTGCGCGAGGTCACAGCTTAACGAGTCTTACCCAGGGTAAATTTGGCCCATGAAGTTCGGTCAATGGCTCGGCTTAATTGCTCTCGTCATCTCCCTAGTAATCCTGTGGGAGATTCGCAGAATGCTGCTGCTCATTTTTGCCGCCGTCGTGTTGGCGACCGCCCTCAATGGTCTGGTGCGGCAGCTTCAGCGGCGCAGCCTCTGTCGCCGGGGAACGGCGGTGATGATTACCGTGGTCAGCGTTTTGCTGTGCAGCAGTTTGTTTATCGCGCTAGTGGTGCCGCCGTTTGTCAATCAGTTCCGTCGGCTGATTCTGCAGTTTCCCTATGTGCTGGAGCTGGGGGTGCAGCGAATTGAGGTGCTGGTGGAGAATCCGCCTGCCTGGCTGCCGATGCTGGAGTTGCCCAACCTAGAGCTACCCGACTTAGGTACCTTGACCCAGCAGCTTCAGCCCATCATCAGCGATATTCTGCAGAACTTTTTTGAGTTCTTCAACTCATCCCTGACGGTGCTGCTGCAAATTCTGCTGGTGCTGGTGCTGACGCTGATGCTGCTAGCAGACCCGATGCGCTACCGCCAAGCCGCCATCAAGCTATTCCCTGCCTTTTACCGCCGCCGGGCCGACAGCATCTTTACCCAGTGCGAGGTGGCGCTGGGTAACTGGCTGGGGGGCATCGTGGTCAACTCCCTGTTTGTAGCCATGGTCAGCGGCGTCGGCCTGAGCCTGCTAAATATCGACCTCGTCCTCGCCCATGCCCTGCTGGCTGGGCTACTCAACTTTATTCCCAATATTGGCCCGGCTTTGAGCGTGGTGTTTCCCCTCTCCGTGGCCCTCACTGGCCCCCTGTGGAAGGTGGTAGCAGTGGTGATTTTATATGTGCTGATTCAAAACCTGGAGAGCTACTGGGTTAGCCCAGCGGTAATGGCAAAGCAGGTAGCGTTGCTGCCAGCGGTGACCCTGACAGCTCAGCTATTTTTTGCCAGCTTTTTTGGCGTGCTGGGGCTGATTTTGGCCCTGCCCCTCGCTGTAGTAGTCAAAACCTGGCTGCAGGAGGCGCTGATTAAAGATGTGCTCGACCGCTGTGAGTCGCAGTGGGGCGTGGGACCGCCGGCGATCGCCAACGGTGCAACAGAGCTACCGCCGGAGGATAGCCCGGTAGAGGGCGTACCCACCGAGGAGAGGACTAGCTGATGGTAGGCCAGTGGCGGTAGGGGTGCTGGGCCAAGTTGGCGTTAAAGTAGCGTGGGTCGTGGGAGACCTCTTCGCTGACCCAATCGGGCAATTCTACAGGGGTGTCAGGGTGGGACAGCTCGACCTCCGCCAAAATCAGGCCGGCGTTGTCCCCTAAAAATTCGTCTACTTCCCACACCAGCTCCCCGATAGGGATACGGTAGCGGTACTTTTCAACCAGAGGGGCGGCGCAAAGGGTCGCCAGCATCGCCTCTGCCTCCGCCAGGGGAATCTTGTACTCGTATTCGGCGCGGCTGAGGTTTGCGGTGGGCCCCTTGATGGTCAGGTAGCCTTTATCCCCGGCCTGGCGAACCCTGACGGTTGCCTGGTTCTGCGTGGGAATATAGCCCTGGCGGTAGAGCACCCCTGAGGAGCCGCGCCAGCCATCCCCCTGCACCAGAAACTTGCGCTCGATTTCGGTACCCATTACGGAACCTGCTGGGCCTGCCGGGCCTGTAAAAATTCATCGACTTCGGCGGCGGTGGGCTGAGCGGCGATCGCCCCTGGCTTCATGGTGGTCAGAGCGCCGACTGCGCAGGCGTAGGTCACCGCCTCCCGGGCCGCCTCAGGGGCATTGAGAGCCGCGAACCCCTGAGCGCACTGATGTAAGAACCCTGCCAAAAACCCATCTCCAGCCCCAGTAGTCTCCTGCACCTCGACATTGAAGGCGGCACGGTGGCCCTGGTTCCCCAAAATGGAATAGGCGCAGCCCTTCGCGCCCGCCGTCACCAGCACAATGTTGGCATTGGGGAGCCGCTGGGCGATCGCGCTGGGGTCGGCGGTGTCGAACAGCCACTCGGCCTCCTCATCCGCCACTTTAAGGATATGGGCCTGCTGCATAAAGTCCAGCACGGTCGCTTTCGCTGCCTCTGGCTGGGGCCAAAACATGGGTCGCCAGTTGACGTCCAAGACCACCTTGACGTCGTGCTGCTTAGCTAAGGCCAGGGCGCGGTCGATGGCCTGCGCCGTCTCTGGGTAGGGCAGCTCCAGGGTGCCAAGGGCCAAGTAATCCGCCTGGGCAAACTGGTCTATGGGCAGCTTGTCCCCCTGCAGAGCCGTATCGGCAAATTCATCGGTGGCGCGATCGCCAAAGCCCACAAACTGGCGATCGCCGTCAGCGGTTCGGATAACGTAGATCTCCCGGGTCGGCAGCGCCTCGTGGAGCTGTACACCGTTCGTCGCCACGCCAATGTCTTTCAAAAGCGTCACCAGCTCCTCACCCGGGCGATCGCGGCCCACACAGCCCACAAAGCCAGCCGGAGTGCCGAGCTTGGCTAGGGCACAGGCCACGTTGGCTGGGGCTCCGCCTGGATAAGCGGTCCAGGCGGTGACATCCTCATAGGCAACGCCGGGCTGGTCTGAGATGATGTCAAATAAAATCTCCCCTAAGCACAAGACGCGTGGATAGTTCGCCATAGCTGCTCCCTATAACCTAGTAAATATTTTGTTAGATAGTTCAGGTCTGCGTCCCCTGCCGGTGGCGCACCCCGGAATATGCCAGTCCAGCATAACCGACGGCGCTGGCTCCCAAGCGGCCTACCGCTGGCGCTCACGCAGGATATAGTTCATCTAAAACTTGATGTAGGGTTGCCAGCAGACCGTCGTCTTTAGCACAGCCGCCTCGCCCCCGAGTTAGCCCACCGCATTTGAGGGACTGCCCCAGCGGAATCTCCCAGAACCACTTTGCCGGTAGATGACCGGTTGGAGCCGTACGGTCAAACGTGAGCTGGCGGTAGTATTTGAAGCCCAAGAGCGGCCTGTCCCAGAGGAGCCAGCCCACTTGCTGGCCAAACTCCAGTGGGCTAGCGGGCTGAGAGCCCTGCGCCTGGGCAACCGCTAGGCTGATTTCTCGCTGCGTCTTAAAGCTGAACTGGCCTTCTGTATAGCGATGCCATAGCCCGTCGATAGCCAGCAGATCCGCCCTCCCGACTGACTGCACGGAGGCACTATCAAGCCACCCTTCGTCAACGCGATCGCAGGCAACCAGGAGACAGCGATAGGTCTCGTGGTCGGCCGCCTGCCAATGCTTCCCTCGTAGCAGCTCTTCTAAGGTAGCGTGGCGTGTCTCGATATCAGCGGCACCTACGCTCCGAGGGGCAAGCTGACGGTTGGTAGAAGACCCCCAGGGCTGAATTTCGCTTGCGGGCGCCGTCCCCACCGCCTCTCCATGACTCAAGGGCAGTTCCAAGCGAGTTGGCGAAACCTCTAGCTCTGCTGTCGCACGGGCCCTGTAGCGAGCTTGAACCTGCGCTTCGATCAATTCGGCGTCTTGACGGGAGATGCCCCATTGGGAAAGCTGCTGCGTTAGCCGTTGCTGCTCTTCAGGCGAGATTGAACCACCGCCTAGCGACTGCTCTAGCGCTTGTTCATACTGCAGCAACAGACCCTGATAGCGGGCTTCTTCGTCAGCCGCCAGAGAACTGACCTGCCGATTAATGGACTGGGCTACCTCGTCTGAAAGCTTCAGAGCCTGCTGGAGACGATGCAAAGTTTGGCGGTCCTCGACCCCAAGCGGAAACTGGTTAGCAATTGCCGTGCGCACTGCTTGCTCGTAGCAAGCACGGCGGCGTTCCAGAGACGTTCGGTACAAGCCGTGCCCAGAGCCCTGCGGCTCCTCCTGAAAGGTGGCCACGGAGATTTAGCTGCTGTGAGCCGGGTTGTAGCGGCGGGGCTTACTGCGGCGGCGTCCTACTGCTTTAAAGGTAGGGGGAGCACTCTTGCGGGATAGCTCACGCTTTAGCTGGCGAACCCGCGCCTGCCAAGAGTTCCGATGAATGTCGGCAAGGAACTTCGGCAGTTCATTAGATGGCGTCATAAATTTTTCCTCAGAATTAAAAACTTCAGCAAATATACGGTGCTTTCAGCTTCAGGCATGCCGTCAGCTCCCTGTCTGGAGATCTCCGTCTGGCCCAATCCTTTGCCTGAAACGGCACTCTTTGGGAAGCTGCGGTTTACGGTATCGTAACGCATCGCAGAGGGGAGACGTCACACTTACCGTTGTGTAAGCTCACCTTGCGGTGAAATTACGCTAAGGCATCCCGCCGTCAAACTGCTATCAAAAGTACGCTGATTCGGCTTGAAATAAGTTCTCGGGTCAACCCTTAAGACGTAGCCCGTCGAAGCAGCAAAACCCTTTCACTAAAGGTCAAAGACGCCTTGCTGTCGGGCCCTAGGAGCAAATGCACCAAGCCTAATCAAGCCAGTGCCAAGGCAACCATGGTTACTGCAGGGTACAGCGATCGGAAGCCACCCAAATAACCACGAACGGAAAAACGCGTCAGACAAAACTCCGCCTGCAAGTAGCCGATGGCCTCACGAATATCAAACCCATACCGAAGGTTCGAAACCGGTGGAGCGCTATTCGTCTCCAACCCGATAGGCTGAATCAAATACCTCAACTCGATCGCCTGGAAAGAGCTTCCGGCCCCGCTGCGTTTCCACAACGCCATTGACCATCACCTCACCAGATTGGACAAGCATCTTTGCTTGCCCACCCGTCTGAACGACTTGCCTTATCTTTAAAAATTGGCCAAGCTTTATAGGCTGCTGTTTGAGCACCATATGGGATTAATAATACAGCTTTAGTGAACAAATATCGAGGGGATCACCAAAATTAATTTAAATCCTCTACAAAACGCACCCGCTTCACCAGGGAACTCAGGGCGCTAGCGCGATCGCCCCGGCGCAAAGACGCATGCCCAGAACCCCTACACAATAAAGAACAGAGCAAAGCCGCTGCAGCGAACAAGCTTTGTGGATTCAACACCGCCTCAGCACAGTAGCCCTCAGGTTACCAATGAGAATCCGTAAACATACTTAATCAATTTTGACGAATTTTCATAATTCTGCACTTTTCAGTGCAGACCCGTACTAATCCCTCAGAAGGAGGGCGGCACTCTTTAGGTAGTTATGCATCTACCGTAGGAGTGGAACTACCGTGAACTACATCGCTGCGCTTTTAATCGCGTCTTTACTGTCTATTGGCGTAAACCCTGCCCTCAAGGCAAGCGCTAAGAGCCCAGGATGCGACCCCCGCATCCACGACTGTAGCGGGGCAACCAGAACGGTCAGCTAGCTTTGTGGCTACCCATTTTGCCAGAGCATTAGGCCTAGGTCTCAATATATAGACATTAGGCTGCAGCGGACGTTAGTCCAACACCTTAGACAAGATTTTTGATTGCATTGAACTCAAGCAGCGGTCCTGGCTCTTGTGATACGAGCGCCACTCAAACGTCACTGAGTGCTTGCTACAGATGACGCCTCTAAACAGGCTTCAGCCGTAGCCGCGACGCAGGCGGCAAGCTCGCTGTGATCATATCCACCCTCAAGACCAAATATGGCTGTTGGCGTCAGCTCCAGACAATACTGAGTTAGCTGGCCATAATCTGTAGCAGCAAGGGTCTGGTGGGACAGCGGATCAGCCCGGCCCGCGTCGTAGCCGGCGCTAATAATCAGGATATCAGCCTGCCAACGCCGCAAAAAGGGTAGGGCGCGCTCGCCCATTGCGGCCTCGTATGCCTGACTGCCGCTGCCCGCCGGCATAGGAATATTTAGTACGTTGTCATACTGGCCCACCTCCGTAGCGCTGCCGGTGCCGGGATAGTGAGGATACTCATGCAGTGAGCAGTAGGCGATTTGAGGATGGGCTTCCACAATTGCCTGGGTGCCGTTGCCGTGGTGGACATCCCAATCCAGGATCGCTACTCGCTCAACCCCAGGCTGGGTCAAGGCGTAGTGGGCCGCGATCGCCGCATTCGACAAGAGGCAAAAGCCCATGCCCCGGTCTGCCAGGGCGTGGTGACCTGGTGGCCGCGTCAGCGCGTAGCTGGGCTGCCGGTGCTGCAGGCTGTAGTCCACCGCATCCAGCCAGGCGCTCACCGCTAGCTGGGCCACCTCAAAGCTGCGGGGCGATACCACCGTATCGGCATCTAGGGATCCGCCGCCAGCGGCCGCAACCGCCCGCAGTTGCTCAATATAGCGGGGCGTATGAACGGCGAGAATCGCCTCCTCAACGGAACGCGCCTCGGGGGATGTGGGCGATCGCCAGTCAAACTGGGCTGCCAGCGGGTGGCGATTCAACTCCGCAACAACGGCGCTCAGCCGCCCTGGGTTTTCTGGGTGCAAGAGTCCCGTGTCGTGGTCGAGGAATTGCGGGCTGTAGAAGATTGGCAACATTCGGTTTAAGCCCCTTTGGGTGAATTGCAAATGCGTATTAGCCACAACGGCAGCAGCGCGATTCTAGCTATTTTAGCGAGATACTATAAGCCTCCTCACAAGGCTTTCCCACAGGCCTGTCTCGCTAAAATAGTGTCCATCAGGCAGTCACCGAAAAATCGATGTAACCGTTGGTATCTGGGGGCTCAGCCGGTTACGTCGCACATGCTAAAATTGAGAGGTAGGCGCCCCCCACGGCTGCATCGCGGCACTGAGCCAGAACCGCTCTAGGCGATAGGGTTTTCCTTGCACAGAGGTCCCACGCCTTGAGTCTTAGATGAAGTTTGCCGGTAGCCTGCTGCTCCCGCCGCCCTCTGTCTTCAACAAGGCATCCTGTATCTCATCTTTGTAGGTTCTTCACCTCGCGGCCCAACCCCCCTTAGAAGATATCGTTCTTTTCAGCTTCAAACTATATGAGCATTCCCCAAGAGCGGATCATTTCGACTGACCTGCGCAACGAAATGTCTCGGTCCTACCTTGAGTACGCCATGAGCGTGATTGTGGGACGGGCGTTGCCCGATGCCCGCGACGGCCTTAAGCCTGTCCACAGGCGTATTCTCTATGCCATGCATGAGCTAGGTCTGACCGCCGATCGCCCCTTCCGCAAATGTGCTCGTGTCGTGGGGGAAGTGCTCGGTAAGTACCACCCCCATGGAGACACGGCGGTCTACGACGCCTTGGTGCGCATGGCCCAGGACTTCTCCATGCGCCTGCCGCTGATCAACGGCCACGGTAACTTCGGCTCGGTGGATAACGATCCTCCCGCCGCCATGCGATACACCGAGTGCCGCCTGCAGGCGCTCACCTCTAACGCCCTGCTGCAGGACATCGAGTCGGAAACCGTTGACTTTGCCGATAACTTCGACGGCTCCCAGCAGGAGCCCGTGGTGATGCCAGCGCGGGTGCCGCAGCTGCTGCTCAATGGCTCCTCGGGAATCGCCGTGGGCATGGCCACCAATATTCCGCCCCACAACCTGGGAGAGCTGGTAGACGGTCTGGTGGCTCTGGTTCACGACCCCGAGATCACCGACGAGGCGATGCGACGCTACATTCCTGGCCCTGATTTCCCGACGGGCGGACAGATTCTGGGCACCAGCGGTATCCGCGATGCCTACCGCACCGGGCGAGGCTCGGTGACCATGCGCGGTGTGGCTGCCATCGAAACGGTGGAGCAGCGAGGCCGCCCCGACCGCGAGGCGATCATCATTACTGAGCTGCCCTACCAAACCAACAAGGCGGCGATGATTGAAAGAATCGCTGAGATGGTGAACGATCGCCGCCTGGACGGCATCGCCGACATCCGCGACGAGAGCGATCGCGACGGCATGCGCATTGTCATCGAACTGAAGCGCGACGCCTACCCACAGGTAGTGCTTAACAACCTCTACAAGCAAACGCCGCTGCAGACCAACTTTGGCGTCAACATGCTGGCCCTAGTAGACGGGGAACCCCAGCTCCTGAGCATCAAGCGAATGCTTGAGGTCTTCCTCGACTTCCGCATCGAGACCATCACCCGGCGCACCCAGTATCTGCTGCGCCGGGCCCAAGAGCGCGACCACCTCTTGCAGGGCCTGCTGATTGCCCTGGACAACCTAGACGAAATCATTCACCTGATTCGCGCCGCTGCCGATACCCCTAGCGCCCGGCAGCAGCTCACCGAGCGCTTTGCCCTCTCTGACACGCAGGCAGACGCCATCCTGCAGATGCAGCTGCGGCGGCTGACGGCGTTGGAGGCAGAGAAAATTCAGCAGGAGCACGAGGCCCTGCAGGCGGAGATTCAGGACCTAGAAGACATCTTGGCTCGGCGGGAGCGGGTGCTCAGCATCGTCGAGACCGAAGCCACCGACCTTAAGCAGACCTACGCCACGCCCCGGGTGACGGTGATTGAGCAGGCCCTGGGCGAGCT
>JBCCAG010000082.1:0-9917 GCA_039814955.1 Cyanobacteria bacterium P01_A01_bin.135 | reverse complement strand
TGTCGGGCTATTCAGCAAATTTGACCAATGCGTCTTGAACATGGCGCTCATCCATCTGTGCAACACCGAGAGCCATGTCGGGCAAGAGATGCGCCGCCAGTACAACGATTGGAAAGACGGCCCGGTCCATAATCCCTGGCTGGATATTCATCAATTCACCATCTACATTCCCCACCCTGACCAAGACTACGAAGGCATCACCCTTGAAGATGGGCTTACTCAGGGATACAACGTTGAGGTTGAGCCGGTAAAAGACCCCAGCAGTTTGATCTATAACATTCCCCAGGGCGGCCATTTTGTGGTGGTGCTCAAGCAAAAGCAGGTAGATGGCGACTTTGCGATCGCCGCCACCGGCATTTTTGTGCGCTCTTTGGCCGCGCTGAGTTTGGATGTGGTCATTGGTCTGGCCTAAGAAGGTACCCAGCCCGTTGTGGTCAAGCACCCGATCATTCGCGACTACCCCCAAGACTGGGAAACGAAGCTGCGGCTGTTCCTGCAAAGAGAAATCAGCGACGATACCCTACCGCGCCTTGTGAGCCATGTGGATAGCGGCTTGAATCAGGACTACCGCTCGCCCCGGTGGCATGAGGTCTACCAGGCTGGCGACGGCTTGCTGACCCTTTGAGCATGAGTCAGGGCCTGAGCTCAGTCCTCGTCATCGTCGGGGGAGGGGTTGAGGATACTGAACAGCACCTCAGCCCCAAATTCCTTCGCGTTGAGCTGCTGCACATGGTTAGCAATGCGGCCCGCTTCAAACACCTTACCGAGACGGGCCAGGACTAGCCCTGACGCGACGTAGGCGTTCAGATAGAGCCGCAAACGTCATCGTCGAGGCGGGCTAGCAAGATGGGCTTGAGGTCGTCCCATTGAGCTGGCCACTGCTCCAACCGCTGGATGCGCTCCGTCACCGCGATCGCCATCTCCAGGGCCTTGGCGTCCTGGTTTTTGTAGAAGTAGTAGCGATAGGCGCTCACCAGCGCCTCCAGGTCAACGTCGGGCTGGGCCAGGGCCTGCTCAACATAGCGCTCGGATGTCTGTGTATCTTCCCAAGATTGAGCAGCGGCCGCCAGCCAGGGTTGCGTAGAAGCCGAGGTGGAGAACCAGGAGGGGGCAGTAGGTAGAGACATGGTGAGCTTTGGAATTGACGGGAGCTACGAATGGGAATGACAAGCTGCTTCGTGGGGCAATCCCTCGGGCAGGTTCCCGGCCAGATGAGCGGCGATCGCTTTTTGAGGGTCGGGCTCGCTCGTGGTGAGTAGCGTGGTCTGCCGCTGCTGCAGTCGACGCCGCACCCCTTCACCGGCAGAGGCAGCAATGGCCAGGTCAACGAAATGGGGAGGATGGCGATCGCCGTCACCGGTCACATGCCACTCGTGCAGACAGCCGAAACGGGTCAAGTCTAGGGTCCAGACAAGACAGGGAGTCGCACCATCGGAGACGGTGTAGACCTGCCACTGCAGGGCTCTGCCAGCATGGGCGGCAACGGTCCCTTCTTGGGTAACGGCGACGGCGATGAGTTGGGGTGCCATTGGGTTAAAACCTCAAATTTACAACTTCAGGCGGCAGGGACATGGCACTGCCATGTCCGTACAAAACGCATATCCCGAATCAGCGAGGCCGAAAATCTCAGTCCGACTCACCGATTAGTCCACTCTGCTGAATCCGTAATCTTGAAAGATTTCCGTGGCGGTGTCGGTAGAGAGAAACGTCAAGAAATCTTCAGCGACAGCTACCTGAGCGCTGTCTTGGGCAATCGCCACGGGGTAGACTATCGGCGCATGGCTGTCCGGCGGTGCCGTAGCCAGAACCTCCACTCCCCCAGAGATCTGCGCGTCGGTGGCGTAGACCAGCCCCGCGTCCACATTGCCCGTCTCCACATAGGACAGGACCTGGCGCACGTCTTTAGCAAACACCAGCTTGGGCTGCAGCGCCTCAAACAGGCCCAAGGTGGTCAGCACCTCCTTGGCGTAGCCTCCTGCCGGGACGCTGTCCGGTTCCCCCACCGCGACTTTATCGGCGGCATCGGTACCTAAATCCTCAAAGCTAGCGATCGCGCTATCGGCTGGGGCGACCAGCACCATCACATTCTGCAGCAGGTCCCGGCGACTTGCTTCTCGAATTGCCCCTTCAGCCGCTAAGCGGTCCATCCAGGGCTGGGAGGCGGAAAGAAAGATGTCTACGGGAGCGCCCTGAGCAATCTGCTGCGCTAGGGAGCCGGAGGAGCCGAAATTGTAGACCACCGTGACCTCCGGCGACTCCGCCTGGTAAGCCACCTGAATATCTCTGAGGGCATCCTGCACGCTAGCCGCCGCCGAGACAGTCAGTGTGGTGGTAGCACTCTCGGGGTTGGAGGGCGTGCTGGCGCTGGGGGCGCAGGCGATCGCCCCCAGCAGCGGCAGTAGCAAGGCAAAATATCTCATTGCTTTATCCATCGTGAGTCGGACACAGCGCTGCTACAGTTCAAGAAGCTTCGGACTCCGGCTGAGGATACAGGCCAAGCTGTACGGACAGCTCCCGGGCGATGAAGATCAAGAATCGAGCCGCGTCTTCGTTGTTTTGGTGGGCGAAGTAGCTGGCGGCCTGCATCAGTGCCTGGACAAAACCGGCATCCAGTAGGTCCGACTCTTCATTGAGGATTTGTGGTTCCTCGCCGTTGGGACAGGCCAGGAGCTTGTCGATCAGCGCAAAGTAGCGCTCCTGCTGTGGGGAAGGTGAGGGCGTATCGGTGCTCATGGTGGTCATGGATTTAAAGGGGTGGGTGATGGCATGGTTACTGGGTGGGGATTGACTGATATTCGGTGGGCAAAGTATCGGGAATCAGGGAAGGCTCAGGCGGCTCTAGATCTTTGAACAACACGGTGCTCAAGTAGCGTTCTCCAAAGCTGGGCTGAATCATGACGATCAGCTTGCCCACGTTCTTGGTCCGCTGGCCTACCTTAATCGCTGCCGCCAGGGCCGCCCCCGCCGAAATGCCGGAGAGCAGCCCTTCTTCGCGCGCCAGCCGACGGCTGTAAGCGATCGCCTCGTCATCGGTGACCTGCACCACCTCATCAATCAGGTCGGTGCGCAAGACGGCGGGCACAAACCCAGCGCCGATGCCCTGAATCTTATGGGGGCCGGAGCTGCCGCCGGAAAGCACCGGGCTGCCGGTGGGCTCCACCGCAATCATCTGCAGGCTCTCCTTGCGGGCCTTCAGCACATCGGCGACCCCGGTAATCGTGCCGCCCGTGCCGACCCCCGCGATCACGATATCCACCTGGCCGTCGGTGTCGGTCCAGATTTCTTCTGCCGTGGTTTCCCGGTGCACCTGGGGGTTGGCGGGGTTCTCAAACTGCTGGGGCATAAAGGCATTGGGCAGCGCTTCGGCAATGGCGCGGGCTTTGGCGATCGCCCCATTCATGCCCTGGTTGCCAGGCGTGAGCACCAGCTCGGCGCCGTAGGCCTTGAGTATGGCGCGGCGCTCGGTGCTCATAGTCTCCGGCATGGTGAGAATGATGCGATACCCCTTGGCGGCGGCCACCATGGCTAGGGCGATGCCGGTATTGCCCGAGGTGGGCTCCACCAGCACCGTCTCGCCAGGGGTGATCTCCCCTGCGGCCTCTGCCGCCGCAATCATGTTGGCCCCGATGCGGTCTTTCACCGAGGCGGCGGGGTTCATGCCCTCTAGCTTCACTAAGATCTGGGCACCACAGCCTTCGGCCTGGGGAATCCGGTTGAGCTGCACTAGGGGCGTACGGCCAATGAGCTGGGTGACATCTTTCGCGACATGCATAATATAAAACCTCCTATGGCTGGTGGATGATGTGAGCCTAGCGCTTGCGGGCCACGATGTTGTATAGGTGCCAATGCTTTCGATCGCCCAGGGCCGTTGTACCATCGTGCTCTTCTTCGTCTAGGAGTTCGACGTCGAACGGCTGCAGCAGCGCGTCTATCTGCTGGCGGGTATGAATAGTGACGTCGGCGTAGGTGGCCCAAGAGTCGCGATCGCCGAACAGATGTCCGCAGAAGCGCCCCCCAGGGTTAAGCACCTCAACAATTTCGTTCCACAGTTTGGGGAAGTGGGCAGGAGGGCAAAAGGGAAGGCTAAAGCTGGCGTTGACCAAGTCGACGTTGGGGGGCAGCACCAGGTCTTCAAATGCCTGTACCCGCGCGTCCAGGTAGGTTCGATCGATATCCTGGCGGCGACGGAGCCTGGCGATCGCTTCGGCTTCCCCATCGACGGCAAGAACACGCTGCCAGCTGCGCCGCAGCAGTTCTACCGTATCCCGACCGTCGCCACAGCCCAGATCGACGGCAGTTCCCAATCTAGAGTGATTTTTAGACTGCTCAATTTCAACGTTGTTGAGGGCCGTCAGCAATGTCGGCCTGGGCGGGCGGCCTTGGACCGCTTGGTAGTAAGCGGTCCATCTGCGCCGGAAACTGGAGGTTTCGGGCGCTGAGGAATTCATGGGCCACCGCTTTAGGAAATCACACATGTCAATAGCGATTCGCTCGCGAATAAAGGGTATGGGTTGCCTTAGGGAGGCTCGCGCTGAGCCCCCAGAGGTTGTTGGCGCTTAGGTAAGGGCTGGGGCATAGGTATGGCAGTGTTTTGGACAGACGCGATCGCAGGCTTGGCAGCCGATACAGTTCTCGGGCTTAACGATGGACATGACGCTGCGCTCGACTTCGTCATCCTCGTCATCGTCGACGATGAGGCCGTGCTCGTCTAGTGCAATGAGCGCCATCACGCCGCGACTACAGGCCTTGAAGCAGCGACCACAGCCGAGACAGGTACTCCAGTCGATGTCTTCGAGAAACTGGGGCGTCCAGGGAGCCCCGCCTGCGGTCAAGCCGGTGATGTAGCCCATGGTTTTAGGCCGCTAGCACGGGGAAATCGGGCTTCAGCAGCTCCAACCAGTCGGCCAGCCGCTGCTCAGTTTTGTCGCTCTCGTTAACTTCATCGAGGGGAAGGCCGACAAACTGTCCGTCGCGGATGGCGGTCGACTTATCAAAGGTATAGCCTTCGGTAGAAACAGCGCCGACGATTTTAGCCCCTAGGGCCTTGAACTGGTCGTACATCAGACCCAGGGCACCCACAAAGTGCTTGCTGTGACCTTGGCAATCCCCGGGTCCAAATAGGGCAACGGTCTTACCCGAGAAGTCCGGTTTATCGACCTCCATGTCAAACAGGGGCTCACGCCAGTCATTCTGCACTTCGCCAGCGCCCCAAGTGGAGCAGCCCAACAGCAAGTAGTCGTAGTTGAGTAGGTCTTCAACGTCGTCGAAATCTTCTTCCATGCTGTAGAGATCGCAGCGATCTTCTCCAATCAGTTCTTGAATTCGCTCTGCGATTTCTTCGGTGGTGCCGGAGGTGCTGCCGTAAAAGATGCCGATTTTTGCCATTGTTTTGCTCCTATTGGAAAGATGAATAGCTTCGCGTTAAGAGAGAAACTCTCTTAACGCGGTTTTTCTAGACCAAATACGCTTCCATGTGGGTTTTAATCGTGCAGTCTGAGCGGGGGTAGGCGACGCAGAGCAAAGCGAAGCCCTTCGCCATCTGCTCATCGTCTAGGAAAGACTGATCTTCTTGGTCAATCTCGCCCTCGGTCACCTTGCCAACGCAGCTAGAGCAGGCGCCAGCCCGGCAGGAGAAAGGAAGCTCAATATCGTTCTCCTCGGCAGCATCGAGAATGTACATCTCTTCGTCTACAGGGATGGTGACATCGATTTGCCGCTTTTTGTTGAACAGCGTGACTTGATAGGTTGCCATGGTTTTTTTGAAGTAAGGGTGAATGGATTCGTCTGAATGCCGCTAAGAGCAGGGCACGGCGCTTGGGGTACAGTCGTCAGCCTTAAAAGACTTGCCGCAGCCACAGGTTCCAGTGGCGTTGGGGTTGGTGAACTTGAAGCCGCTCTCCAGCAAGCTATCGATATAGTCCACAACGATGCCGTCGAGGAGAGGATAGCTCGTCGGATCGATAAAGACTCTCAGGGCCCCTGATTCGACTACCTGGTCCTCGGGGTTAGGCGACTCGGCGACCTTAATGTCGTACTCATATCCATTACAGCCGCCGTCTTTTACCGCGAGACGAATGCCGCGCTCAGGGGTGTAGTTGGGGGTCAAGCGAACAAAGCTACGTAGGCGTAGTTCGGCCAGTTCGGTGAGGGTGACAGTCATGATTAGCGTTGGGGGTAAGGTTTTAGCGGTAACGGTTAGCTAGGGCGATGTCGGAAGAGCTTCGGCTCGATGAGCAGCCACAGGAGAACGACACCTTTTAGCAAGATGGGGGCATTTACCAGGCCAACGGACAGGAAAACCGTGGCAACGAGAATGCCTAGATAGCGGCCATGCTCGCTCACGCAGGCCTGAATCAATTGGCAGGTGGCAATGGTAAGCCCGAGAAAAATTAGCGTAATCCAGTACATGGGACAATCGTGCGGTGGGGTGGGGGTGGGGGAGCGATGTAAAACTTAGCGGGCCGATTGGCATTGGCGTCGCAGCGGGCAGAGGCGGGGGCAGGCTGGCTTGAGGCTGCGCTCTTCCGGGGTGCAGGAGGGATAGAAAATCAAGGCAAGGAAAAGCGCGCATTTTAAGACCCAGGGGGCGGCCACCAGGGCACCCATCAGGAAGGCCAGCGACAGGGAGAAGCCTAGGAATCGAACGATCTCATCGGCTTGATAGTGACCTATGCACCAGAGGGCGATCGCAAATCCCAGCAGGGTGAGGGTAATCCACAGCATGGCAAGCCTCAACAGCGGGACAGGGCGGTGTCGCTGAGGCCGAGCTTGCGCTGGCTCAAGGGGCCGCAAACCGGACAGTCTGGGTCGTGGTAGGCGCGCCGCTTGGCAAATTCAGCCCGGGCTAAATCCATGGTGAGCAACTGACCCAACAGCGGCTCGCCCAGCCCGGTTACCAGCTTGATAGCCTCCAGCGCCGCCAGGCAGGCCAGGGTCCCCGACACCGCCCCCAGCACCCCAAAGCCCCAGCGGTCCCAGTCCGGCTTTTCCGGGAAAAGGCAGGTGAGGCAGGGGGTCTGCCCCGGCACGATGGTGGTCAGGTAGGCCTCCATGCTGTTCATGGCGGCCTCCACCATGGGTACTTCCCACCGGATGCAGGCGGCGTTGAGCAGCTCCCGCTCTTTGAAGTCAAAGGCGCAGTCGAGGGCGATGTCGGTCTGTTGGACTAGGGCATCGATGTTGTCGGCGCTGACGTATTCGCACACCGCTTCAATCTCGATGTCGGGATTGAGCTTGGCCAAGGTTTCCTGGGCCTTGAAGACCCGGGGCTTGCCCACCCAGTCGTCCGTCATCAGCACCTGGCGGTTGAGGTCGTCCCGCTGTAGGTTGCCCCCCCGCACCAGGATGAGCTTACCCACCCCGGCCACAGCCAGGTAGAGGGCAGCAGTCCCCCCCAGTCCCCCGACGCCAGTCACCAGGGCGGTTGTGCCTTTGAGCTGGCGCTGGCCCGCTTCGCCTAAGCCGGGCAGCATCATTTGGCGGCGGTAGCGATCGATTTCAGTGGCGGTGAGGGTGGGTAGCATGGCTGACTTTGTCGATTATTTGCGGGCGGTGCGGCACAACCATACTGAGAATGGCTATGGACTTGGGCCTGGACTTTAGGTTGGACATGGCACTGCCATGTCCCTACTCCACGCCCACCTCAGATAACATGACGACGTTCTTGGGCCTGGTTTGAAACACCTTGAACAGCTTCTGCTCAACCGAGGTAGAGGTCAAAAACAGGTTGTAGGCGTTCTGCAGTCTTTGCCGATACTCATCTAGGATTTTCTGCTCGCTCTGGTTGATGTCAATTGACTGCGAGGACTGAGAAAACTTGCGTAGGATATGTAGACGGTTGATGTTGACGACTTTGGGGTCGTAAGAAATGCCGAAGAAATTTAGGTAGTCCTCAGCGGTTGATAGGGTGTTGAAAATTGCCAGTGTTTGAGACATTGTTTGGTCCTCTCTAAAGGGAAAAGCTAAAAAACAAAAGAGCGGTTGAGGAACATCATTCCTCTCTCTACTGGGCGTTTTGTTCTAGCGCCTTGTATTGCTGCTTCAACTCTCCAAGTAGACAGAAGATTTCGTAGGTCTGGGCTGCCGCCTCTGGAAGCCGCTCAAGGTCTGTCGGCAGACCTTCTGCAATGTCGTGCAGGTCCATCTTCATCTGGCCAGCTTTGCTATTGAGCTTACGAATTCTCTTTTTCAAGGCGTCAAGCTCGGCGGTCTCTGGCGTCGCGCGATTGGCGATCTGGGTCATATGTTTCACTCCAATTTCGATTTTGGGGATGGGGTGAGGCGGCAGCCGGGAATCAGAGGTCGCAAACTTCGCCAAAGCGGTTGGCCAAGTCGACGCCCTTTTGAACTAGCTTCTCGCCCTCGGCGTTCATTTTCTCCAGGGTGTCAAAGCCAAATCGCTGGGCGTCCCGCAGGGTTTTGGAAACTAGAATCAACCGACCCGAGAAGATCAGGGCCCAGCCAAACCCTTCGTGGCTCAAGTCCACCACCACTTGGGACAGCTGGCCGGTTTCTTCCTCAATGCGGGCAGCGATCGCCCGGTAGAAGCCCAGAATGCGCCCGATGGTGACGGGGTCCACGTCGCCCTCCACTGGGATCTGGCGGCGCTCTTTTTTGGACATGATGTAGGGCTTCAATAGCAGCTCGTCGCCCCAGTTGCGGTAGGTGCCGTAGGGGTCGTTGGCGCGAATCTGCTGGACAATCGCCTTCAGGAAGGGGGCGCTATCGACGGTCAGGGCGGCTTCTGGGTTCGTGGCGGTTGTTGGTGTTGTTACAGGGCTCATACGAGTACCTCTTCTTCAGTAGTTTCTAGGTCATCTTCAAAGGAACGGGGCTGGCTCTTTTGCAGGGCTTTGCGGAGCCAGGGCGGCGGGCTGCCGTTGAGGGTTTTCACTAAGCGGGCCAACACGTCTTCAATCTCGTCGGTCTCAGATTCGGCCTTGATGGGGGTAATGTTTTTGCGAATCAGCCGGGCCGCCGCGCTGCCGCCGATGGCGGAAACGTAGACGATGATGCAGTTCTCTAGGGCTTTAACCTTGGGCTCTAGCTTGTCTTCGTTGCCGTCTTCTTTGAGGTCGCCCCCAAAGGTCAGGGTCTCTAGAAAGCGGTAGCCCTCGGTATTCGCGTCGTAAACGTCGATCTGCTTGGCCCAGCCAAAGTGGGCGTTGATATGTTTTGAGTCTCTGGTGGTGAACGCAATTTTCATCGGTATCTCCTTAACTAGGAATCAATTCACCCGTGGTCACGTCTCCTTCGTTCAGGTCTCCCTGATGCCACGCATGGACCAGCGCATGGGCGTCTTCCTCATCGGCTTCCATAAACAGGTTGCCGATATCAAACAAAAGCTGAGTGGTGCCGGTGTAGCCCACGGTGCAGCGGCGACCATTGCCGAGGCGATCGAACACGGGGAAGCCGAGGCGGTACAGGGGGATATTCAGCCGCTTGGCGATGCCCTTGGCGTTGGAGTTGGAAATTAGCAGATCCGCTCCTTCGGCCCGCTCGGCAAAGTCTTCTAGGTCGCCAATGGTCACGGTGTCGATGGGTAAATCCTTTAGCAGCTTGGATTTCGTGGTCGTTACAGCGGCATGAACCTCAGCGCCCGTGGTCTTCAGCCACCAGGCCATGGTGTGCAGCAAATCGGGCTCTAGGGCCAGGGCCACGCGTTTGCGCCCGAAGAAGAAGTGGGTATCGAGGATGGCGTCCTGGAGCTGGCTGCGCTGGTGGCGGTAGCTATCGGGGACCGGCTGGTCGCTGATTTCGCTCAGCTTATGCAAGAACCCGTCTACTTCACCCAGGCCCGTGAGGCTGTTGAACACCGCGTACTCGGTGCCAAAGCGCTGCTGCAAAACCTCAGCCGCGCCGGTCATTTTGTGGCCGATCGCCAGGGTGAAGCGGGAGTGGTGCAGCGATCGCAGCTC
>JBCCAG010000644.1:0-2862 GCA_039814955.1 Cyanobacteria bacterium P01_A01_bin.135 | reverse complement strand
TGCTGTCCCTCAGCGCGTCTATGAGTCCTGCCTCTCCCAGGAGCAAGTCTGAATGATGAGCGGTAAGGACTTGGCGCAGTTGCGTCAGGCTCCAGCGGGGGGAGAGCACCAGGGAGAGCCCCCCGGCAAAGGCAGTGCCCAGAAACACCGGCAGCATCGCTGCACTGCTGGTGAGCAGGGCGACACGGGGCTGAATCCTCCCTTGGGTTTCGAAGGCGGCAACCCAGGCGGCTACCTGCTGCACCTGGGTGAACAGCGCGCCGTAGGTAGTCACCTCCTCAGCTACCAGAGCAACTTGCTCAGGGGTTTGCGCGGCCCAATGGGCGATGCTGCCCGTAATATTGGTGTCAGTGATATTGGTGTCGGTGATATTGGTGTTAGTCACCACAGGATTCACGGCTTTGGTCACGTTGTCCTCAAAGCACAACCGTAACTGCATCAAGATCTAGCGATCGCTGGGAAAGAGCGCTTCACCGTCACCACCGCCAGCGCCGCAATCACGGCCTTAACCAAGTCTCCAGGCACAAAGGCCAAAGAAGTCTGGGCCGCTCTCAGCATGGGCAATTCTGCAGCGATCGCCAGCCAGGGAATCCCCACCGCGTAAATAATGCCGACGCCCCCCAGGACATTAATGCCAAAAGCTAGGGGCACATTCAGCCGGCCCCACACCCGCTGAGTCAAGGCCCCAATGATCGCCGCCGCCAAGGGAAAGGCCACCAGGAATCCCCCCGACGGCCCCAAAAACACGCCGAGTCCGCCGCGCCCGCCCGACAGCAGCGGCAGCCCCACCGCCACTAGCACCAAAAACAGCAGCAGCGCCAGCCCGCCCCGCTTCATGCCCAAAATAGATCCGGATAGCATCACCCCTAGGGACTGGGCGGTGATTGGGACTGGGATGAAGGGCAGCGGGATAGGGGGAATCAGACCCAATACGGCAACGAGGGCGGCGAATAGAGCAATATAGACGATATCCCGGTTGGTCATGGCGGCGGTCTGGTTGGGTTCTTGGCTTGATGAGTATACCGCTATCTTCACGAAAGCCTTGACAGCATTTTTCTATTCATCCCTGCTGAGATGATTGCCGATTTATCTTTGCCAAGATGACCTAAGATGATTAATTGCCGAATCAGATTACCTCTCGGTAATTTAGCGGTAATCAGCAAGGTTTAGAGCTTGCGGCAGCATCAACATAGGTGGCAATTGTGGTTGCAACAGATCCCCGTCAGACGACATCCGCTTACGAGAATCAGACCCAGGCGATCGCCCGCGATCTCTTAGCCGCGACCCAGGAGAAGCGATCGCTGCTCAGCAAAGTACGCGACCAGATGCGCTGGGACGACAAGCTGCTGGACTGGACCATGAGTAATCCAGGCCTCCGGGTGCAGATGTTCCGCTTCATCGACTGCCTGCCCGCCCTCAAGAGCAAAACCGAAGTGGCCCGCCACATGCAGGAATACTTGGGGGATCCCTCAGTGGAGCTGCCCAGCGCCCTGAAGGGCCTGCTCAACTTCGCCGATGCCGACTCTATGCCTGGCCAGGTGGCCGCCACCACCGTATCCACTGCCGTGGAAACCCTAGCCCGCAAATATATTTCTGGCGAAACCCTGAAGCAGGCCCTCAAGTCCATTGAGCAACTGCGCAAGCAGAAGATGGCCTTCACCATGGACCTTTTGGGCGAAGCGGTGATCACCGAAACTGAGGCCCAGTCCTACTTGAACCGCTACCTGGAGCTGATGGAACAGCTCACGGATGCGGCCCAGCGCTGGAACGATATACCGCAAATCGACCAGGCAGACGGGGAGCCGCTGCCCCAGGTGCAGGTATCGGTGAAGCTCACCGCCTTCTACTCCCAGTTTGACCCGCTGGACGCCAAGGGCAGCGAGGCGGTGGTGCGCGATCGCGCCCGCACCCTGTTGCGCCGTGCCAAAGAGCTGGGGGCGGCGGTGCACTTCGACATGGAGCAGTACGCATACAAGGACATCACCCTAGCGATTCTGAAAGACCTGCTGATGGAGGAGGAATTTCGCCAGCGCAGCGACATTGGCGTGACGCTGCAGGCTTACCTGCGGGACAGCGACGAAGACCTGCAGAACTTAATTGAATGGGCCAAAGAGCGGGGCAACCCAATTACCGTGCGCCTGGTGAAGGGAGCCTACTGGGACCAGGAAACCATCACCTCGCGCCAAAACCACTGGCCCCAGCCGGTGTACCGCCATAAATCCTCCACTGACGCCAACTTTGAGCGCATGACCCAGCGGCTGCTGGAGAACCACCAATACCTGTACGCTGCCATTGGCAGCCATAACGTCCGCTCCCAGGCCCACGCGATCGCCATCGCTCGGGCTCTAGATATTCCCAGCCGCGCCTTTGAGCTGCAAGTGCTCTACGGCATGGGGGATAAGCTGGCCAAGGCGCTGGTGGACCAGGGCTACCGGGTACGGGTCTACTGCCCCTACGGCGACCTGATTCCCGGCATGGCCTACCTGATTCGTCGCCTGCTGGAGAACACCGCCAACAGCTCCTTTTTGCGCCAAAGCTTGGAAGACCGTCCCATAGAAGAGCTGCTGGCCCCTCCCATCATGGGCGATGAATCCAGCAATGGCCTCACACCCCGCTCCGCCCCCTACACCCTGATCGACAACGCCGCCGACACCGACTACGCCGAACCCGACGCCCGCCAGGCGGCATTTGCGGCCCTGGAGCAGGTGCAGCAGCAGCTCGGCAGGCCCTACTATCCCTTGATTAACGGCGATCGCGTAGACACCAAGACCACCGTGAACTCCGTGAACCCCTGCCACCCCGACCAGGTGGTGGGCAAGGTGGGGCTGATTGACGTGGGCCAGGCCGATGAGGCGATCGCCG
>JBCCAG010000792.1:0-2212 GCA_039814955.1 Cyanobacteria bacterium P01_A01_bin.135 | reverse complement strand
GTTTTCTGTAGGTCGGGGCGCTCTTCCGGCAAGATAGCCCCCTCCACCGGGCAAACCTGTAGGCAGATGCCGCAGTCAATGCAGGTGGCAAAATCGATCCAATACCAGTCGGTTCCCTTTTGGTTTTTGCCCGGGCCTTCGTGAATGCAGGCAACGGGGCAAGCGCCGACGCAATCGGACACGCCTTCACAGACGTCGGTGACAATGGTGTGTGGCACGGTAGAGTAAACGCCTAGAGATTAATTTTTGTATCTTTAGCCTACCAGGTTTGGCCAGAGGTTCACTGTCACATAAGCGGTTGGCCGCGAGTGAACCCTATGGAGGTTTGCCCTGTAGCGGTCGCGATCCCCCAATTCATGCTTTTAGCGCACGTCTTCATAGAAGCGCTTCAGCCAGGGCGTCGGCACTCCAAACCCCCACAACAGCCCAATCATCAGATAGATGACGTTAGCCCGCAGCGGCCCCCATTTGGCCACCCGGCGATCGCTGGAGCACACCACCCGGTTTACCAGCCGGATGCGGCCTAGATAGGCGAGCTGTAGACACAGGTCTCCATCTTCCATAATCGGTAGGGCTGGGTCAAAGCCGCCGCAGGTCCAAAAGGCCTGACTGCTGCAAAACATCACCTGGTCCCCAAACAGCAGCCGCAGCCCTTTAACGAATAGATGGGGCCGAAACAACAGCGGGGCATAGTAGGTTTTCAGGTAGTTGTGCAGGGAGGTCCCCCAGCGGGTGACGGTGGGTCCCTGCATCAACGAGATAAAGCCGCCCGCCACCACCCGAGGGTCTGCGAGGGTTTGGGTCATGACGGTGACTAGGTCCTGGGGCACCCAGGTGTCGGCATGGAGGAAGCAGAGCACCTCGCCGTTGGCAACCCTAGCGCCCGCGTTCATCTGCAGGGCGCGGCCTGGGGGCCGGTCAATGAGGCTGATGGGAACAGGGCTGAGGGGGATTTCTCGGGCGATCGCTGCCTGGGTACCGTCGGTGCTGCCGCCGTCTACCACAATAATTTCGAAGGGAGGGGGATGAAGTTGGGCTAGGTGGCGAAGGGCGAGGCCGATGCAGCTAGCCTCATTTAGGACCGGAATGATGATGGAGCAGCGGAGCATAGGTGCTATAACTGGGGGCATTGACAACCCCAGACGGATACCTCTCTATTAAAGAGCACTATGTTTGAGCAGATTAACTTGCCCGACGATATCCTCCCTTCGGTTGCCCCCTATTCCCATGCGGTGCGGGCGGGGGATTTTTTGTTTGTGACGGGGCAGCTGGCGGAGGACCCGGCGACGGGGCAGGTGGTGCGAGGCAGCATCGAGGCCCAAACCATTCGGGTGATGGAGAATCTCAAGCTGGTGCTAGAGCAAGCTGGGTCAAGCTTTGAGCGGGTGACCATGGCGCGTATTTTTGTGACGGATTTTCGGTTCTACGAGCCGGTGAACGAAATCTACGCGTCCTACTTTCCCGAAGGGGCGCTGCCGGGGCGAACGACGGTGGGGGTGACGGCCCTAGCGCAGCATGGTGATGTAGAGATCGATTTGATTGCCTACTGCGGCGACTGATGGGGCGACTGATGGGGTGAGTAGCGCTGAAGCAGCCTAATGGACAAGCAGAGGTCTATCACTGCTCTGATGACACGCCAAGCGGGTTGAAAAATCAGTGCCGATAGGCATAACCCCACAGCGACGAGACCTAGCCCCGTTACCCAGCCTACGAAGCCCAAGGTCAAGATGAAATGCCCCCTAGGACTACCAAGAACAGCGTCCCCACGAGGTTCTGAATTGAGGCTATGCGCCACAGTAGACGCCAAGGCAGGTCTTTCCTAAGCCAGGTTCCATCACTGCGTCTCAAAACAATGACTTCAAAGGCATCCCGCCGCAGCCCTACCGCCGTTATCGATTCCCCTTCTAAACTCTTTAAGCCTTCATCAACGATGAACCGTAAATCTTTTTCGATGTGGGCAGGTATATCCCGAATCTTGAAGAAGACCACGTACACCACTTCACCATAAGCGTTGTACCGCTTCACTGGCCGGTGGCGAACCTGGCTTACAACCCCGGACAAGGCTAAGAGCCGACTCATTGGATCAATGCTTTCGCAAGTAAAGCATGGGAACTACTCTGATCACTTCAAGAGCGCCGTTGGCGTTTCCTAACGGGACTCAGGCAGCAATCGCTCCCATGACGGATTCAAAAACCAGCCGCTGGCGATCGCC
>JBCCAG010000028.1:0-14401 GCA_039814955.1 Cyanobacteria bacterium P01_A01_bin.135 | reverse complement strand
TGGGATGTCAAGCTCTGTCTATATCGGGATGGAGACTGGTCAGTTGAAGCGGGTTGGCCCGTTCAGCAGCCTTAGCTAACGCGAATCCTCCTCCTCTAGCAGATCTTCCTCGGGTTCACCGCTCATCTCGTCTTTGAAGCCCCGTAGGGTTTTGCCAAAGGCTCCACCAATCTCCGGTATCTTCTTCGGACCGAAGATCAGCAGCGCCACAACTAACACAATGGCCACCTCGGGCCAGCCTAAACCAAACATTGCCTTACCTCACATTTTGAATCGTTTCTTGGCGGGGACGTGGCCGATTTGGGCGTGCCTTCTGCAGGGACATGGCAGCGCCATGTCCCTACCCGTTATCGGCGAATCTCAAAGGTTTCACTCTCCTCTGAATCTTGGTGTTCCACCGTAACCTCATTTACTGCGGCCGCTGGCGGCCCCTGGTGGCACCAACGAAGCATTGCTTCCACGGCTTCCCCATCGCCCTCAAAGACAGCTTCCACGCGGCCATCCGGGAGGTTGCGCACCCAGCCGGTTAACCCCTGGGCTTTAGCCATCTCTTGGGTCGACCAGCGGTACCCCACCCCCTGGACCACGCCAGCGATGAGCACATGGACGGCGGTAGACCCAGTCGCCATGGCTCTAGGAGACCGGAGCCGCTGGCTTAGCACGCCGCGCCGCTAAAATCCGCTCGGCCATCTGAGCTGACATCAGGTGATGGGCTGCCTTGGCCTCATCTGGCTTGGCGTGATCCACCAGGGTATCCGGGACGCCAATGCGGGTGGTCCGCACCAAGATATCGTTGTCTAAAAGAGCCTCGGCGACCGCGGAGCCAAAGCCGCCCATGGTGCAGCCCTCCTCTAAAGTAACGACATGGCCGATTTCCTGCGCCAGAGGCAAGATTAGTTCGGTATCGAGGGGCTTAACAAACCGGGCATTGACCACCGTAGCCTCGACCCCGTGCTCACTCAGAATTTCAGCGGTCTGCATGGCGGGATACACCATGGAGCCGTAGCCCAGGAGCAGCACGTCATCCCCTTTCCGCAGAATCTCGGCCTTACCGATGGGCAGCGGTTCCCACCCGTCTTCCATTAGGGGGACGCCATAGCCGCTGCCCCGGGGATAGCGCATGGCAATCGGGCCGTCGGTGTAGTTAATGCCCGTGACCACCATTCGCTGCAGCTCCGCCTCATCTTTGGGGGCCATCACTACCATATTGGGAATGCAGCGCAGGTAGGCAATATCGTAGAGCCCTTGATGGGTGGGGCCATCGGCCCCGACGATGCCCGCCCGATCCAGGCAGAAGAACACCGGCAGCTTCTGAATACAGACGTCGTGAATAATCTGGTCGTAGGCCCGCTGCAGGAAGGTGGAGTAAATAGCGACCACCGGGCGCATGCCCTCGCATGCCAACCCCGCCGCTAGACCCACCGCATGCTGCTCGGCGATGCCCACATCAACGTACTGGTCCGGCAGCTTGGACTGGAGCTTCACCAACCCAGTGCCGGTGGCCATCGCCGCCGTGATGCCGACAATCTTGGGGTTGTTTTCGGCTAGGGTGACCAGGGCATGGACAAACACCTTAGAGTATCCGGGGGGTTTTGGCTTGCTGGGAGGCGCGGCTTTACCGGTGGCCAGGTTGAACGGAGACTGGGCGTGGTAGCCCACCTGGTCTTTCTCGGCAATCTCGTACCCCTTCCCCTTTGTGGTGGCCACATGCACGAGTACGGGACCCTCGTGGCTGTGGGCCTGGTTGAAGGTGCTGATCAGCTCCTCAATATTATGGCCATCCACAGGGCCCATGTAGGTAAAGCCCATCTCCTCAAACACAGCCCCCACCTTGGGAATCGCCAGACGCTTCATGCCCTCTTTGAGGCGGCCTAGCTCTGCCGGCAGCTGGTCATTCATGAAGGGCAGCTGCTTCACCTGCTCCTCAAAGTTATCGGCCAAGAACTGCACCGGGGGGCTGAGGCGCATTTTGTTGAGGTAGCGAGGAATTGCCCCGACGTTGGGAGAAATCGACATCTCGTTGTCGTTAAGCACCACCAGCAGCTTAGTGTTGGGCAAATGCCCCGCGTGGTTGATGGCCTCCAGTGCCATGCCGCCGGTCAGGGCCCCATCACCGATCACCGCGGCCACCTTGAAATTCTCGCCCTTGGCATCCCGGGCCAGTGCCATGCCCAACGCCGCTGAGATGCTGGTGGAGGCGTGACCCGCGCCAAAATGGTCAAACCGGCTTTCGCACCGTTTTAGGTAGCCGGCCACCCCATCTTTTTGACGCAGCGTGTGGAACTGGTTGTAGCGACCCGTAATCATTTTATGGGGATAGGCCTGGTGCCCGACGTCCCATATCACCTTGTCTCGATCAAGATCCAGGGTTTGGTAGAGCGCTAGGGTGAGTTCTACAACCCCTAGGCCCGGTCCCAAGTGCCCCCCGGTGGCAGCAACCGTTTCTAGGTGCTTCTCACGAATTTGGCGCGCCACTTGGTCTAGTTGATGAATCGACAACCCATGGAGCTGGTTTGGATGGGTCAATTCACTCAAGTGCATAGATAATTTACCTTTCTAAATCTTTAGTATTGGTTAGTATTGGATTGTAGCGGTTCCCTACACTTTAGTTTAATCTGATCCCCCTGCTTACGACGCTTTGTTAATTTGTCTTGGGTTAGGGCTAAGGGGGGTAGGAAGATTACAGCCACCTGTGCTGGCCTTGGGGCCGGATGGTTTGAGAATCACGTAAACGCCTCTCCCAATACCGTCTGCTGGACTACAGTTTACCGATAGATTTTTCAAGCGATCGCTCAGCTTAGCCCAAGGGAAAATAGCGATGGAGATCAAAATAGACAACCATGCGGGTAATCTGTAATCAACAGTCAACCCTCTGTTGCCGCGACAGCCAGCGCCGCGACAGCGCTTGAAGCCCACTCAACCCATCACTCGATTGACACTGTCCTATGACTGACGCACAACGCCCCCCGGCCCCGCCCACCCCACCGGTTCCCCCACCCCCGCCTCGGCGATCGCCTCGTCCCAGCGCCGGTAAGGCAACCCCAACCATGGGCTCTGCGCCAACGGAAGCAATGCCAGCCGGAGCGCCGACCCCGCCTCCAATTGGTAAGCCTCCCTCCGCAGAGCAGCGGCGGCGAGCTATGGGCATGCCCTCCTTAGGGGACATTGTGCAGGAGGCTTTTAGCCGTGGCTTTTCCGACATTCATCTCGGCGTTGGGGAGGTGCCTCGCTTCCGCGATCGCGGTGAAATTGCCCGCACCAACTACCCCGCCACCGATGAAGAGATATTCTTTAACTGGCTGGGGGAGATTTTGCCGGATTCGACAATTCAGGCGTTTAGGGACCACCTCGACTTCGATGGTGCGGCGGAGTACGACTTTGCCCGGGTCCGCATCAACCTCTTCCACACCCTAGATGGCCCGGCAATGGTCATGCGCTTGGTTCCCAAGCGCATTCTTACCCTGGAAGAGCTGAACATGCCGTCAGTGATGAAGGACATCTGCCACTATCACAAGGGATTGGTGCTGATCACGGGGCCAACCGGCTCGGGTAAGTCCACAACCCTAGCGGCCATGATCAACTACATCAACCGGGAGATGCCGAAGAACATCATCACCATCGAGGACCCGGTGGAATTTGTGCACACTAGCCAGCGTTCCCTGGTCAAGCAGCGGGAGGTGGGCATGCACACCCAAAAGTTCGAGAACGCCCTGCGGGCTTCCCTGCGGGAAGACCCTGATATTATTCTGCTGGGGGAATTGCGGGACCGCGAAACTATCGACATCTCCCTCAAAGCGGCCCAGACCGGCCACCTTGTGTTTGCCACGCTGCACACTAATAGCGCGGTGAAGACGGTAGAGCGGGTGCTCAACATGTATGAGCCTGACCAGCAGGGGCCGGTGCGTGTCTCTTTGGCCGAGTCGCTGGTGGCCGTGATTGCTCAGGGCCTATGCCGCACCACCGACGGCAAGCGCGCCGCTTTCCACGACATTATGATCAATACCGACGCGATTCGGGATTACCTCGCCAAAGGCGATCTAGATGCGGTAGAGGAGCTGATTCCCCGCTGCAACTTTGACGGCATGTGCACCATGAATCAGTCCCTGTATCAGCTCTACGAGGCGGGCCGGATTACTGAGGAGACCGCCCTGGAGATGTCGCCGAGACCCAACGAAATGGCGCAGATTCTCCGCGGCCGCGTGTAATGGCTCAGCCGGCTCAGATGCCCCCGCTATCGAAGGGAATTGCCCTGTTTACGCCAGGGGGCGACCTTGTTTACTGCATTGATTTACACAAACAGAGCCGCTGGCATCTGCATCTCTGCACGGCTTTGCAGGACCGGCTGAGCCTTGCGGCGCCGCCCCACTTCCTCGTTCCTTGCTATACTGCCACCGTCGACAAATGGCAGGACCCGCACTCTCAGGAGCCAGTGACGGTGGCGGAAGCGCGTCCCCTGGTGATGCAGCACCGCACCCTGCTCAGCGCTGTCTTTGACATTGACTGTGGGCTCTGGCAGACGATGCCCACGGCCATAGACCTGTGTGACCCACAGTTATTGACTAAGTACCGGCAGCGGTTTCCCCAGCTTTGGCAGTACCATAACATCGTCATGCAGCTGTCTACCCTTCCCGTATCTACGCCAGAGGTCTCTGTGGCCGGAATGGAGTCGGGTCACCTATTTATTCTATTTATCGCCGGCCAACCATCCCAAACGGAAGCCACCCTAACCCACCTGCACCAGGCGCTGCTGCAGTCCCCCCATCCCTACACCCTCAAAGTGGTGGATGTAGGCAAACATCCAGACCAGGCTGCGGATTATCACATCACAGTTACCCCGACCCTGGTCCGTGCCCGCCCGTCTCCGACCAAGCGCCTCATCGGACAGATCACCGATGTGGACCGCTTGGTGGACTGGATCAAGGCCACCTAAACGGGGTACTACATGAACCGCCGCAGGTTGAGGACGTCGCTCATCTGGCGGATATGGCATAAAATCCGCTCGAGCTGCTGCTGGTGAGAGATCTCGATTTCTAGGTCAATGAGGGCCGGACGGCGATGGTGGGGATCGGTCTTTACCTGGGCGCTGCGGACGTTGATTTTATCGTCGCTTAGCCGCGAGAGCACATCTTTGAGCACCCCAACCCGGTCCAGCACTTCCACCTGGATGCCGACGGGGTAGGTCTGGCTGCGCTGGCTGTCGTCGTTCCAGCTCACAGGAATGAGGCGATCGCCCGGAATCCCATCTACATTGCTGCAGCCCTGCTTATGAACCGAGATCCCCCGACTGCCCAGGGTGACTACACCGATAATGGACTCCCCCGGTAGGGGGCCACAGCAGCCGGCGATATTGTGCAGCAGGCCTTCAATGCCACGAATCGGGTCGGTGCTGGGCTTGGGAGGTAGCGGAGCGGTGAGGGGGATGCCGTCTAGCTCTTCGGCGAGATCGGCGGCGGGGGCAATGGGCTGCTGAGCCTTGCTCTCCTCCTGCAGCCGGTTTACCACCTGCTTTAGGGTCGTTTCTCCGTAGCCCAGGCCTGCCAGCATATCCTCGACGCTGTGGTAGTTGCAGCGCTCCACCACTCGCTGCATGGGCTCCGACTTGAGCAGGGCCTCAAAGCCGTTTTTGCCCAGCTCCCGCTCTAGCAGCTCTCGGCCCCGCAGAACGTTCTCATCCCGATGCGATCGCTTATACCACTGGCGAATCCGGTTCCGGGCCCCGGCGCTCACCACAAAGTTGAGCCAGTCTAGGCTGGGGTGGGCGTTCTTCTGGGTTAGGATTTCCACAATGTCGCCGTTCTGTAGCGCCGCACTCAGGGGTACAATGCGGCCATTTACCCTTGCCCCGCAGCAGTGGTTGCCCACCTCTGTATGAATGCGATAAGCAAAGTCGACAGGGGTTGCCCCCTGGTTGAGGGAGATAACGTCGCCCCGGGGGGTAAAGACGAACACCTCGTCTTCAAACAGATTGACCTTGACGCTCTCTAAATACTCTTGGGCATCGCTCAGGTCGTTCTGCCACTCTAGGAGCTGCCGCAGCCAGGTAAATTTCTCGTCTTCGGTGCTTACTTGCGCGCCAGCGCCACCTTCCTTGTATTTCCAGTGAGCGGCAATGCCGTACTCCGCAATGTGGTGCATCTCCTCGGTACGAATCTGCACCTCAATTGGCCGACCTGCCGGACCGATGACTACCGTATGCAGCGACTGGTAGCGGTTGGGCTTGGGCAAGCCGATGTAGTCCTTGAACCGTCCTGGAATTGGCCGGTAGGCGTCGTGGACTACCGCTAGGGCTCGGTAGCAGGCATCTTTGGAGGGGACGATGATCCGAATCGCAGCCACATCGTAGATCTGGCTAAATTCCTTTTGCTGCCGCTGCATCTTTTGGTAAATGCCGTAGAGATGCTTCGGACGCCCGCTAGCGTCAGCGCAGGGAATGTCCTGATCTTCCAGGCGTTGACGCAGGCATTCCGTCACCCGATGGAGCCGCGCCTCCCGGTCCGTGCGCTTTTCCGAAACCAGATGCTTGATTTCCTGGTAGGCGGCGGTCTCCAAATACTTGAATGCCAGATCCTCTAGCTCCCATTTAAATCGGCCAATCCCCAACCGGTTGGCCAGAGGCGCAAAGATTTCTCGCGTTTCCCGGGCGATGCGCTGCTGCTTGTGGCTGGGCAAATGCTCTAGGGTGCGCATGTTGTGTAGCCGGTCCGCCAGCTTGACCACAATCACCCGAATGTCCTGGGCCATAGCCAAGAACATCCGCCGGAAATTCTCCGCCTGACTCTCTAGACGGCTGGAGAAATTGAACTTGGAGAGCTTGGTGACCCCTTCCACCAGCACCCGCACCTCATTCCCAAATCGCTGCTCAATTTCGTCTGGGGAAACTTCTGTGTCTTCCACCACGTCGTGTAGAAAGCCCGCTGCAATCATCGCGGCACTTCCTCCCAAATCCTGCAGTAGATCAGCTACCGCAATGGGGTGCTGGATATAGGGCTCACCCGAGGCCCGGTGCTGTCCCTGGTGAAGATCGTAAGCGAATTGGAAGGCATCACGCACCAGCCCTGCTCCAGCCTCATCCAGCCTCCCACGGGCTTGAAACGTCAGGCAGTTGCTGAGCCAGTCGGGGATTTCAACCTGGTCGGGAATAGCGGGTGTGGGAATGACATTCATGGCAGGCACTAGAGGGTTGGCTAAGCGTCGCGGGGAGAAAAAGTAAATTGTAGATTGGATGATTCTAGGGCAGATTTTCTGCAGGGCATATACAGATCCCTAATGACTTCAGAATTGTGATTTGATGCTCGCGGGGGGCGATCGCCTTGTCACCTGTCTAGAAGACGATACAAGCGGCTGGGTAGCACCTATTCTGACGTCTCCAATATTGGAAGCGCTGCAGCAAATATTTCCTAAAATGCTGTTTATTAAGGGTTGCCAGCTATATTAAGCTGCGGTTAACAATATATTGTAGCGGCTCGCGACCCAGGTAGCGTAACGGTGTGGGCTGGGTCGGTTATGAGGGGCTTGGGCTAAACGGAGGTCCGCCAGGCGAGCCCTTACTGTGCTGCTAATTGACTGATAACTAAAGAAAACACCTTGACAAACTATCGCTAGCCGTTCACGAGCGAACAAATTGACTTTACGATCATCGCGCTGCGAAAGGCTGCAGGCGGTAAGCAAGGCCTGATAAATTTATCTAGCTTCTAAAGAGTTCCCATCCCCATAATAATCGGTGCGACCGGGCTAACAGAGCGGTTAGGAGAGGCTTCATCAAAGTATCATAAACCGTTCAGCCCCCCCCACTCTGACAAATCACAGAGGATTGCTACATGGCTGATTCTTCAACTCCTTCCAGCCTGCCGGCACTGCTGGCAGCTCTGCAGGTAAGTCTAGCGGAATGGCAGCAGACCCAAGATGGGGCCCTGATTGGGCATCTGGCGTCGCTGCAGCGCCAAATGCAGCAGGTGCTACCAACCCAGGTGGTTCCGGCTGACAGGCAGCCCTACCTGACGGAATTTCACCGGCAGCTGCGGCTGTTAGGAACGGATATCGGTTTTCTAAAGGCGGCTCGCAAACCCGAAACCCAGAAGCTGCGCCTGGCCACGCTCGGGGAACGACTGCAGATGCTGCAGGGCTACTGCGACGCGATGACAAATGGGGGAATTGATGCCCCGACCAACGGTACCCAGGCAGACAGCGACTAGACGGGCCGCGCCGAGAACTAAGGGGCCGTGCTTTAATAGGAGGGCTTTAGCCTGCTGAAGTCGGCAGGCCGCTATCTCAGGCATTGATAAAACGCTATGGCAAACTCACTCGCCCCACTTGCCCAGGTTGACGCCATCTACACGGACGGGGCCTGCTCCGGTAACCCTGGGCCTGGGGGCTGGGGAACCGTGATTTACTTTGTAGACCAGCGCCGCCACGAGCTGGGGGGAGCCGCCGAAAGCACGACCAATAACCGTATGGAGCTCCAGGCGGCAATCGAAGCCCTAGCGGTGCTGGTAGCCCTTGACACCAGTTCTCTAGACAGCTCACCCACCCTGTACACCGACAGTCAATATGTGCAGAACGGGATCACAAGCTGGATTCATGGCTGGAAGAAAAAGGGGTGGAAAACCGCGAGCGGTAAGCCAGTGCTCAACCGAGAGCTGTGGGAGCGGCTTGATACCCTACATCAGCAGGTGAACGCCCGCTTGCCTAAGCCGCTCTGCTGGGCCTATGTGCGCGGCCACTCAGGTAACGCCGGTAACGACCGCTGTGATGCGATCGCCCGGGGGTTTGCCACAGGAAATTTACCCCAGCTCATGCAAGCGCCTGAGTTGTTTGCCCCCAGCTCTTGATCCCCGGCAATAGATTAAGAGAATCTAAAGACGAAACTGAACCCAAATAGGTGGCAATGGGCTCCTGCCCTTCTCTAGCCCCGGGTTGACCCGATCACTCTCTATGGCAGAATGATTCAGCGGCTTTAGTCGAGAGGCCTCGCCATCCAGCTATTCGCCCTCGCTGCAGCTCGCTCTAGCGCTCTTATCAGCGCAATTCCTTAAAAACCAGATTTAGCGATGAATAGCTCACCCAGCGACGGCAATCAACTGCGTAGCCACAGCCAAAAAGGGGTAGGGGGACTCCCGACAAGTGGCAAACGCATTGCCAGTTTTCCGCTATATCTGGGACACCTGTAGAAATTATGCGGCTCATCTAGTAGTCTAGATAGTCCACAGCGAATCTCGTGCATCACGACAGCAGTTTCGGATCACCAGCGGCTTGGCTCTGGCGGTCTGGTCCTACCGAATAGGACGCTGCTCATATAAGTAAGGATTTTTTGGCGCTGCCCTATTGCGAGGCCTACTAGCTAACTAGTGGGCCCTGGTTGCCGCGCCCTTCGATATTTAATTCACTGCGGCAGGCAGGGTTTGGGTATGACAAATGTTAAAACCGTTTCGGACAACTTCTGGAATCAGGTCCTCGACCGACTCCAGCTGCAGCTTAGCCGCCCCACGTTTGAAACCTGGATCAAAACGGCAACGGTGGAGCAGCTCGATAACGACACGCTGATTCTGCAGACCCGCAACCCTTTTGCCCGCAGCTGGATCCAGAAGTACTACCTAAACGCTATCGAAGATGTGGTCCACGATATTTTGGGGCGGCGGGTCGCAATTCAGGTGTTTGTCCGCTCTGATAGCGAGGGGTTTGATCAACCTGAGGACCTGCTCGAGGATCCTACCGCCACGACTGATCTGGCCGATACGGCACCCGCGCCGAAAGTCGGGCGGCCGACCAGCTACGTCAATGCCCTCAACCCCCGCTACATTTTTTCTCGGTTTGTAGTGGGGGCCAACAGCCGCATGGCCCACGCCGCAGCCCTGGCGGTGGCCGAATCGCCAGGGCGCGAATTCAACCCCCTGTTTCTCTGTGGCGGCGTCGGTTTGGGGAAGACCCATCTGATGCAGGCAGTGGGACATTACCGCAGCGAGATTGAAGGGAACGCCCGCATCACCTATGTGTCTTCGGAGAAGTTCACCAACGATCTGATCAGCGCCATCCGCAAAGACAGCATGCAGAACTTCCGGGAGCAGTACCGGGCCACGGACCTGCTGCTAGTGGACGATATTCAGTTTATTGAGGGCAAGGAATATACCCAGGAAGAGTTTTTCCACACGTTTAACGCCCTGCATGAGGCCGGAAAGCAGGTGGTGCTGGCCTCCGATCGTCCGCCCAACCAGATTCCCCGCCTGCAGGAGCGGCTCTGCTCACGCTTCTCCATGGGGCTAATCGCCGATATCCAGTCCCCAGATCTGGAGACCCGCATGGCGATTCTGCAGAAAAAAGCAGAGTACGACAACATGCGGCTGCCCCGGGAGGTGATCGAATATATCGCCATGCGCTACACCTCCAACATCCGGGAGCTGGAGGGGGCGCTGATTCGGGCGGTAGCTTACATCTCCATTTCGGGCCTGCCGATGACAGTGGAGAACATTGCGGCGGTGATTGACCCCCCTGCTGAGCAAATTGAGGTGACTCCCGAGGCGATACTGATGTGCGTTTCTGAGGCCCTAGATGTCTCTGTAGAGGACATCAAGAGTAACTCTCGCCGCCGAGAAATCAGTACTGCCCGGCAAATTGGCATGTATCTGATGCGCCAGCGCACTGACCTCAGCTTGCCTAAAATTGGGGAAGTGTTTGGCGGCAAAGATCATACAACGGTGATGTATAGCTGCGACAAAATTTCCAAAAAGCTAGAGGGCAGCTCCGATCTAAGCCGCACCATCCGCCAAATCAGCGATCGCCTCAGCCGTGGGTGAGGGGGGTGAGGGCAGCAACCCGGCCTGGCGGATCATCGTCTAGGATGGGACGGGTACGCAACGAGCAAGCCCGAACTGCCCCTCAGCGCCAGTACCAGCATGGCAGCTTCAAATCCCCAGACAAACCGCGACGGGAATTCGGGTCGGCGGCGGCTGGTTCAGGCCACAGCGGCGCTCGCGGCGTCTAGCGTTGCGCTAGGGGTGGGGCTGTGGGTGCTGCAGCGCTGGGTAGATGCCAACCTGGTGCCCCGGATTGAAACCGCCCTGACGGAAACCATTGGCCGCCCCGTTCTTTTGGGGGAGGTTGACCGGGTTTTCCCCACCGCGATTCACTTTGGGCCCAGCCAGCTTCCTCCCACAGCCACTGACTTTGATCAGGTGAGGGCCGCGGCGGTGCGGGTCGGCTTTAATCCCCTGGAGGCTTTGATTTGGCGGACCCTCACCGTCGATGTGACCCTACTGGAGCCCCAGGGCCTAATCGATGAGACACCCGAGGGCTGGATTACCACCCAGATTGCCCCCCGAGAGCCTGGCTGGCTTGAAATCGGCTTGGGCACCCTGCGGGTTGAAGCAGGGCAGCTAGCCCTGCTGCCGTACTCTGGCTCACCCAGCACTCTGGCTCGCCAGCAGCGCCTAGCGAGCCGGCGACAAAGTCGAGGCAGCTTGTTTTCTACCCCTGCCCAGGATTGGCTCCTGCTGCAGGTGTCGGGGCAGGGGCGAATGGCGGATGACCAGCTTGAATTTGACCTAGCCGGGGCCCCAATCATGCCGGGCGGGCCGCAAAGCGGCACAGTTGCCCTCAGCGGGGCCGTTGATTTGGACCGCGTTCGCCGGGCCAACATCCATCTGCGCACCGAGTCGCTGGCCCTAGAGACCTTGCTGCCCTTGCAAAGTGCCTTGCCAGTCGACCTGCCGATTGACATTGCCAGCGGTCGCCTAAGCAGCAATTTGCGGCTGCAGCTGCGGGAGAATCTGGGCGAGGAGCCCATTGCCATTAACGGCTCCGCTAGTTTGGAAGGGGTTAATCTTCAGGCTGCACCCCTGACGCAGCCGGTCACCCAGGGACAGGCCCAGCTCCGGTTCAATCAGCAGCGACTGGTGGTGGAGAGGGCCGAGGCTCGCTTGGGGGAGGTGCCCGTTACCGCCTCTGGGACAGTGCATCTACGCAACGGCTACAACCTCACCGCCCAGGCGATGGACGCGTCCATTTCCCAGCTGATTGACCTAGTCGATGTGACCTCCCCGGTGGCGCTGGCGGGCCAGCTCGACGCCGCTCTGCAGATCACCGGCGACATTGCTGCTCCCATCTTTTCTGGCACCCTGCAGACCCGGGAGCTGGTGGTGGACCGGCTTGACCTAGGGACGGTGCGGGCCCGCTGGTCTACTGAAGCTGCCCCTGGAGCCCCAGGGACTCCCAGAGCCATCACTTTCAACGCGATTGAGGCCTATCCCCCTCAAGGAGGCGCGCTATTCGGCAGCGGCCGGCTCTGGCAGCGGCCGGCTCTGGCCCTGGAACTAGCGCTGCAGGCGGACGATTTGCCAGGAGATACGGTGCTACGCCGCTACTGGTCAGCGCCCACCTTGACCATTGGCCGCGTCGACGGAGCCCTGCAGCTCAGCGGGCCTCTGAATCGACTTCGGGGGCAGGCCACGTGGCGAGCGCCAGAAGCCACCTATCCAGCCCAGGGAGAATTGAGCTGGCAGGGCAACCAGCTGCGAGCTCGCAACACTGAAGTGCAAATTGGCGGCGGGCAGGTAACCCTAGAGAGCCAGATTGACCTCGGTCAGCGGCTGTGGGAGGCTACTGCCCGGGGCGATCGCCTTTCCCTAGCCCAGCTTCCCCTGCCGGAGGGCAGCTTGGCCCAGATAGAACAGCTTAACCGCAGCCCTTTGGCCCAAGCGGCAGGAGACTTTGGTCCGCTCGACCTCCCCTTTGACAGCATTATCAACGGGGAGGTGACCGCCGCAGGATCCTTGGCGGCCCGCAGCCCGTCTGAGATTACTGCTGAGGGGCTGCTGCGCCTATCTAACGCGCCACTGATCCAGCAGCCGCTGCGGGTGGCCTTTGACTGGTCAGGGCAGCAGCTCACCTTAAGTGAGGCCGTGGCTCCGGACCTGCGGGTGGAGGGCCAGCTCGATATTCCTTTTGCAGGGTGGCAACCCAGACTACAAGGGCTCGACTTAACTGTTGCCCTCGACGACTACAACCTCGCGCGGATTGCGCCGTTCTCTAAGTCTCTGCAGCTTCGCGGCAGCGGTGGGTTTCGGGGCCGCGTTGCCGGGGTCCCCGAGGCCCTTTCCGTTACGGGGCAAGGCCAGTTCACTGATTTGGTGGTCAACGATATCGAGCTGGGAAATTTGGCTGGGCCAGTGGCTTTTGCCCCTAGCGGTAGCCAGGTGGATCTTAGCGGCCCCACCAGCGCCGTTGCCTTTACCCTAGACGCGGCGCGTCAGCCTCTGGCGTTTCAGCTGCGGCAGGGGAATACCCGCCTTACCGGAGAGCGCCAGGGGGATAGCCTTGCCGCGGCCCTGCGCCAGTTTCCCCTGGAGGCGCTGAACCTGAAGCCCGCGGGGCGACTGGGGGCAATAGGGGGGGCGCTGAGCGGCAATTTGGTGATTGACTGGCGATCGCTGCAGGACCTGCCCCTATCCGACTGGCGAGCGGCCCTTCAGCAGATTAGAGCCGCCGGCAGCATTGCCGTGGACCGGCCCCGCTGGGGCTACATTCGGGGGCGCGATATACGCGGGCAGGTGCAGCTTACGGGCGGCACAATCAGCCTGAGGGATGGGGCAATTCAGCTGGGGCAAAGCCGCTACGGCGTCGACGGCCAGCTTGCTGTCAGCCCAGCCCTCACGGCCCAAGGTACCATCGTCGCACAGCAGGGCTACCTGCAGGACCTGCTGCTGGCGCTGCAGATTTTTGAGCTGCAGGATTTGGCACGAGGGCTGGCAATTCCGCTATTTGGCAGCGCCGAAGATGTGCCGCCCCTATCTATCGTTACCCAAGACCTTTCAGTACTGCAGCAGCTGCACCGCTACGCGGAAATTCAGGCCTTAATGGCGCAGGCTAATGCAGATAGTAGCGCCATTCTGCCGCCGCTGGCCCAGCTTGACGGCGATTTTACCGGTACCATCGACTTTATGTTGGCCGCGCGGGATCTGACCGCCGAATTTGATCTAGCTGGCGAGAACTGGCGCTGGGGCCCCTACCGCGACCCCAACCAGGTGATTGCCAAGGGCACCATCAGCGATAACACCCTGTCGCTGTTGCCCCTGCGGTTTACCTCTGGAGACACACGGCTTAACTTTGCGGGCACCTTGGGAAATAGCGACAGTGCGCTGGGACAGCTGCGGGCCGAGAATCTCTCCTTGGGGCTACTGCGCCAGCTATTTGACCTGCCCCTTGCCCTAAATGGGGACCTCAACGCCACCGCGACGGTGGCGGGCAGCCTCACCAATCCCCAGGCGAGGGGCGAGATTGCCTTAGCAGAGGCGACCCTGAACAATAAAGTCATCGACGCCGCCACCGCTCGCTTTGGCTACCGCGACGCCCGCCTCAACCTGATTGGCGAAATGAGCCTAGCGGATAACGGTGCCGATCCGCTGCAGATTAG
>JBCCAG010000094.1:0-8902 GCA_039814955.1 Cyanobacteria bacterium P01_A01_bin.135 | reverse complement strand
GTAGAGCCAATGGCCTCAGCGATCGCCTGGTGAGAGAGCTTTAGGTCTACCGTGATGCCGTCTTGGGAGGGTACCCCAAAGTCCCGGCAAAGAATTAGCAAAAAGCTCACCAGCCGCGAGCCCATGTCCCGGTGGGCCAGGGTCTCAATCATCATTTCAGTCTGCAGGATGCGGGAGGAGAGCCCCTGCAGCATGATCATGGCCAGCTGGGGCTGCTCCTGCAGGGCCTTTTCCATATGCTCGATGGGCACCGACAGCAGCTCTACCGGGGTAAAGGCCACCGCATGGTAAAAGCGATCGGAGCGGTGTCCAGTAATCAGGGACAGCACCCCAAAGACGCTGTTCTCCTTCAGCAGGGCCACGGTGATCTCTTCTCCCGCTTCGTAGACCCGAGACAGCTTTACCGCCCCCTTGAGCAGAAAGTAAACCCGTTCTGCCGGGTCTCCTGGGAAAAAGATGGTCTTGCCGCGGTCATAAGCCTCAACGACAGGGGGAAACGCGCCACCGCCGACCTGGCGAAATAATTCTGCGAGGGATTGAGTTTGCGTAGCAACCATGGATCAGCTCTCCGGCGAACAATTCTCTGGCGGGCAGTTCTCTAGCGGGCAGTTCTCTAGCGGGCAGTAGAAATCAAAATTGAGGAAGCTCAGAAACCTCAGGTAGATGCTACCGACGCAAGGCCATCAGCAAGAGAACCCTGCGCTTAATTGCAGCGGCCACATCAAGCTAACTGCTGCAAGGACGGCGATCGCCGAATCAACCTACGATAGCCAAAGCCATCCCGGATTGTGATAGGGGCTTGACTTTATATCACTTAAACTTAATCTGGCAGCGTTGTTTTGTATCCGAGGATACGGTTCAATGCTACAAGTCTCAATATTCGCAGCTTCGCAAGGGTTTTTCCCGCGGGGGCGGGGGGAAGCGAGGCGCGGCGCGGCGATCGCCTTATTGGTCGCATCATTGGAGGCCTACCTTTGATTATCCCAAAATTGCGGCGGCGCTCAGCTCGAAAATCGACAGTGAAACGCTGTATTCTCGATAGGGTTCGTGACATGTACGAGGGAGACCAAAATGCTGGACTTGACAGGAAAGGTGGCGCTAGTCACGGGGATCGCAAACAACCGCTCGATTGCCTGGGGAATCGCCCAGCAGCTCCATGCGGCGGGGGCAGAACTAGCTATCACCTACCTGCCGGACGATCGCGGGCGCAGCGAAAAGAAAGTCAAGGACCTCGTCGAGCCCCTGCAGCCAAAGCTGTTTCTCCCTTGTAACGTCCAGGACGACGCCCAGATCGCTGAGACCTTTGATGCCATCAAGGGGGAGTGGGGACGCCTTGACGTGTTGATCCACTGCTTGGCCTTTGCCAACCGGGACGATCTAACCGGAAATTTCTGCGACACCTCCCGGGGCGGCTATCAAACCGCCCTCGACATCAGCTCCTACTCGCTGGTGCAGCTTAGCCAGGGGGCCAAAGCTCTGATGACCGACGGCGGCAGCATCGTCACGCTGACCTACCTGGGCGGTAAGCGGGTGATCCCCAACTACAACGTCATGGGCATTGCCAAAGCAGCCCTAGAAATGAACGTGCGCTACCTGGCCTCCGAGCTAGGTCCCCAGGGCATCCGGGTCAACGCCATCTCTGCCGGGCCAATTCGCACACTGGCCTCTTCCGCTGTAGGCGGCATCTTGGACATGATTCATCATGTGGAAGAGGTGGCTCCCCTGCGGCGCACGGTGACCCAAGTCGAGGTAGGCAATACGGCGGCGTTCTTGTCGAGCGATCTGGCCAGCGGGATTACCGGCCAGGTCATCTATGTGGACTCGGGCTACGAGATCATGGGGATGTAGTGGGGCGGCGGGTTTCCTGACGACCGCACCCCATGGGCTGTACGGGCTATCGGTACGCCAGGTAGATTTGAGCCTGACCTGCCGTGGGCAACGGCCTGCTGCCCTGACTAGACTAGGGGTACCCGACAGGGCTTTACTGAACAACTTTGATGGATTGGGAGAACTGAATCGCTATGCAAACTCGGGATGCTTCACCAGCGGCCAATGGTCACGTCGGCAGCGATCGCCCCAAATCACAGTCACAGCCGCGCCAGGCCAGTGTACACCGCACTACCAAAGAAACCGACGTGCGGGTCAGCCTCAACCTAGACGGCAGCGGACGCTGCACCGCCGACACCGGCGTGCCGTTCTTGAACCATATGCTGCAGCAGATTGCCTCCCATGGCCTGATTGACCTAGAGGTAGTGGCCACCGGCGACATCGACATCGACGACCACCACACCAATGAAGATGTGGGGATTACCTTGGGGCAGGCTCTAGCCGAAGCCCTGGGCGATCGCAAAGGCATCGTCCGCTTTGGCCACTTCTTCGCGCCGCTAGACGAAGCCCTGATTCAGGTGACGCTGGACTTCTCCGGGCGGCCCCACCTCAGCTATGGCCTCGATATTCCAACTCAGCGAGTGGGCACCTACGATACCCAGCTGGTGCGGGAGTTCTTTGTGGCGGTGGTCAACCACAGCCAGCTCACCCTGCACATTCGCCAGTTGGACGGCATCAACTCCCACCATATTATTGAGGCCACCTTTAAGGCCTTTGCCCGCGCCCTGCGTATGGCCACCGAAGTGGATCCTCGCCGGGCTAACGCTATCCCCAGCTCCAAAGGAGTACTGTAAGTGATTACCGTTGAGCAGCTCCACAAGCAGTATGGCGGTACGCCGATCATCCAGGATGTGACCTTTTCGGTGAACGCGGGGGAAATTCTCGGGTTTTTGGGTCCCAATGGGGCGGGCAAAACCACCACCATGCGGATTTTGACCGGCTACCTACCCGCCACCAGCGGCACTGCTTTGGTGGATGGGGCCGACGTCCACAAAACCCCCATGGCGGTGCGGCGCAAAATTGGCTACCTGCCGGAGACTCCGCCCCTCTACCCGGAGATGACGGTGGAGGGCTTTTTGACCTTTGTGGCCCGGATTAAGGGGATAGCCGCGGGGGATCGCCACTCCCAGGTAGAGTCTGCCATTAGGCGCTGCAACCTTGAGGAGAAGCGCCACAGCCTGATTCGCAAGCTGTCCAAGGGGTTTCGTCAGCGGGTGGGCATTGCCCAGGCCATCGTCCACGACCCACCGGTGATTATCTTGGATGAGCCGACGGTGGGGCTGGACCCACGCCAGATTATCGACGTGCGCAATCTAATCAAGTCCCTGGCCGGGGATCACACCATTATTCTATCCGCTCACATCCTGCCGGAGGTGAGCATGACCTGCGATCGCATCACTATCATCAACCGGGGCCGTATTGTGGCCACCAATACCCCCAGCCAGCTCGTGGCCCAGCTTCAAGGGGGCAGCGGCTACGAAGTGGAGGTAGAGGGCCCGCTGGAAACTGCCCGCTCCCAACTACAGCAGCTGGCGGGAGTGCGCAGCGTGGAGTCACTCCCCCCCCGGGTTAACGGCCTGCACCGGCTAATGGTTAACCTCTCCGGAGGCGAAGCGGCGGGTCCCCAGTTGGCCCACACCGTTGTGCAGGCTGGGCTCCGTCTACACGAGATGCGCCGGGTGCAGGCCAGTCTAGAGGATGTGTTTTTACAGCTCACCACCTCAGAGGTGCCGGCTGGGGAGCCGGTCCAGCGGCCCGCCCTAGCTGCGACCGTAGCGCCACCGGAGGTCATGGCCAATGCCCCGTCTAGGCCGACCGCGCCAAGCGGCCAGTCTGGCTGGCGCAGCTGGTTCCGCCGCTCGGGCAGCGCCAGCACGCACACCTCTAACGACAGTACCCCTGTAGATTCCGATCAGGGAGGGTCATGAGAACTATCTTCAGCAACATTCTGGCTATCTACCGCAAAGAGCTGCAGGGCTACTTTGCCTCTCCGTTTGCTTACGTGGTGGCGGGCATTTTTTGGCTGCTGAGCGGCGTCCTGTTTCTGCGCATTCTTCAAGACGTTCAAAACGTCGCCGCCATCAATGACCAGCTGGGCGGCGGGCGGAGCGTAGATGTGCCCTACGAGGTACTAGTGGGCTTTTTGGGCTGGCTGGCGGTGCTGTGCCTGTTTCTGCTGCCCATGCTGTCCATGGGGCTGTACACCGAAGAGCGTAAGCTCGGCACCCTAGAGCTACTGGCCACCTCTCCCCTCACCAACTGGTCGGTGGCTTTGGGTAAGCTGCTGGGAGTGCTCACATTCTTTTTGACCATGGTGCTGCCGCTGCTGATCTATGAGGCGATCGCCATCACCACCACGGACCCACCCCTGTCTTGGAAGCTGGTGGCGCTGGGGCATTTGGGCCTGTTGCTGATGGCGGCGGCGATTTTGTCCCTGGGGATGTTCGTCTCCACCCTCACCAGCAGCACCATTCTGGCGGCGATTCTCACCTTCGCCCTGATGGCGGCCCTGCTGATTCTCAACTGGGTGACCCAAGCCGTGACGGGGCCAGTGGGAGCGGTACTCAGTCACCTGTCGCTGCTGGAGCACTACGGCAATCTGGCCCAGGGGGTGTTTGAGCTAGATAGCCTGGTGCTGCTGCTCAGCTACACCCTACTGGGGCTGTTCCTCACGGCACAATCTGTGGATCTGTTTCGCTATCAGCGATCGTAAGCTATGAGAACCGTACCCATTCAGCGCCTGCGCTACCTGTTCTGGCTCGGCCCCATCTTTATCGTTGTGGGGGCCGCCGCTGGCCTGGTCTCCGGCAGCTGGGGGCCGCTGCCGCTCACCCTGGTCTTGGGGGGCGGGCTGCTGCTGGCGCTGTGGCTGTTGTCTGAAAGCAATTCCCTGCCCGAGTTTCTAGGGCGGCGCTCGACCCAGGCGGGCACCAACGCCGCCTTGGCCACCGTGGCGGTGCTGATCATCTTGGCTATCCTCAACGGGCTGGCGGTGCGCTACAACCAACGGGTGGACTTAACGGAGAGCCAGCTATTCACCCTCTCCTCCCAAACTCAGGCGGTATTGGCGGATCTGGACCAGCCGGTGAAGGCCTGGATTTTTTGGGACAGCAACGACCCCAACAGCGTCAACGAGGCGCTGCTGGAAAACTACCAGCGGCAGAGCGAGCAGTTCACTTACGAGGTGGTAGACCCGCAGGAATCGCCCGGGGTAGCCCGCCAGTTTGAGGTGCAGACCTTCGGTGAGATATATCTGGAGGCGGGGGACCAGCGGCGGCTGGTCGAGACCATCGGCCCCCAACAGCCCCTCACCGAGACCAGCCTGACCAGCGGCATCGTCAACTTGCTCACTAGTGACCAGCCCTTGGTATACCTACTTCAGGGTCACGGGGAGCGCCCCCTAGATGGGGGGCAGGGGGGCTTTGCCCAGGCGGAAACGCTGCTAGAGTCGGAAATCTACCAGGTGGAGCCGCTGAATTTGGGTCAGGCTGACCTGACGGTGCCCGATGACGCCAGCGTGGTGATTGTGGCGGGCCCCACCCGCGCCCTGCTGGCGGGGGAAGTGGTGGCCCTGCAGCAGTACGTCAACGATGGCGGCGGGCTGCTGCTGCTGCTGGACCCCGACAGCGAGACGGGGCTGGAGCCGCTGCTGGAGGACTGGGACCTGGAGCTGAGCGATCGCCTCATCCTTGACCCGACGGCCCAAGCCGCTAACCTGGGCGCAACCACAACCCTCGTGCAGCAGTACGGCGATCACCCAATTACTGAGAGCTTTGGCGATGGCTTCACCTTTTTTGTAGAGTCCCAGCCGGTGGAGCTGGTGGGGGAGGTGGGGGAGACCCAAACCGCGCCGCTGCTGATCACGGGTCCCGACGCCCAGGCCGTCTTGATTCCAGAGGGCGGGGAAGCCGAAGCAGACCCCGAGGATATCCTACAGGGGCCGCTGGTGCTAGGGGTTGCCCTCAGCCGCGACCCTCAGAGCGCGAGCGGACAAGTGCTGGACCTGCCGCCCTTGCCGGGGGAAGCGACCCCGGAGGAAGGCCCGGACACCGCTGAAGGCAACTCTGAGGCTAGCTCTGAGGCTGAGATTGACGGCGAGCCAGAGGTCACCAGCCCCAATACTGAAACAGATACGGAAGCTGATGCGGGTGCTGATGCACCAGAGTCCCGGCTGGTGGCCATCGGCAACTCTAGCTTTGCCATCAATGGGATTGTCAACCAGCAGCTCAACGGCGACCTGCTGCTCAACAGCGTTGGCTGGTTAGCCCAGCAGTCAGACACTGGCCTCACCATTCGCCCTAAAGAGGCCGCTAACCGGCGGATTGTGCTGACACCCCAGCGGTGGATTACCACAGCTCTGACAGCGGTGGTGGTGCTGCCCCTGATTGGCTTTGGGGGGGCGATCGCCCTTTGGCTGCGGCGACGATAGGACTAGGCCCCCAGCCGGGGATAAGGTGCTATCCTAGAAAAGTTGTCAAAAAATCGCACACCCAAACTTTCGGGTGTCTTGGCGCTGGTTAACTTTTGCTAGCAAAATTTGCCGAGATGCACCTGGGTGGAGGCTAAACCCGAATAGGAGAAAACTAAATGCCCGTTGTATCCCTCGCCCAACTGCTCGAGTCCGGCGTTCACTTTGGTCACCAGACTCGCCGCTGGAACCCCAAAATGGACTCCTACATCTACACCTCCCGCAACGGAGTCCACATCATCGACCTGGTGCAGACTGCCCAGCTCATGGAGCAGGCCTATCGCTTTATGCGAGAAGCCACTGAACAAGGCAAGAAGGTGCTGTTTGTGGGCACCAAGCGCCAGGCTGCTGGCATCATCGCTCAAGAAGCCTCCCGCTGTGGCGCCTACTACGTCAACCAGCGCTGGCTGGGGGGCATGCTCACCAACTGGGCTACCATTAAAACCCGCGTGGAGCGCCTCAAAGAGCTAGAGCGTCGGGAAGAAACTGGGGCGCTGGACATGCTGCCCAAAAAAGAAGCTTCTATGCTGCGCCGGGAGCTGGAGAAGCTGCAGAAGTACCTGGGGGGCATTAAGCTGATGCGTCAGGTGCCGGACATCGTGGTGATTGTGGACCAGCGGCGGGAGTACAATGCCGTGCAGGAGTGCATGAAGCTGGACATCCCCATTGTGGCGCTGCTAGACACCAACTGCGACCCCGATGTGGTAGACATTCCCATTCCCGCCAACGACGACGCCATCCGCTCCATCAAGCTGATCATCGGTCGGCTTGCGGACGCCATCTACGAGGGCCGTCACGGTCAGCTCGAAGAAGACGACAACGACATCTATCAAGATTACGAAGACTACGAGGGTGCCGAAGAGGAGTACGAAGACCCCGAACCTGTGGCTGAGGTATCGGCAGAGGAAATGGTCGCGGTAGAGGAAGCGGTTGTAGAAGAGGCGACCACAGAAGCCGCTACCGTACCTGAAGCGGCGATAGAGGACGCGACCGCAGAACAGCAAGCGCCCGCAGTTGCTGAAGCAGCGGTGGAAGAAGCCCCTGAAAGCTAGTCTCTCAATATTGGCTGGCGTAGCGGTTGGCTGGGAGAGACTGGGAAGCGGTGATACAGAATTTCGCTGTACCCCATGCCCCCATTGTCAGAAAAAATGCTGTACCCGAGGGTAGCTCCACTGCTACCCTCTTAGAGGAGCTGACGACAGCGATAATCCACCTTCGCCAGAGCGAGCGCGGCGGGGCTGAAATAATTCGAGCGAGCCGCTGACCCGGCCTGTTTGAACGACAACCCATTAGCATAAGACAGAGCATACAGTTAGGACTTGAGGCATTATGGCTGATATATCGGCGAAACTGGTTAAGGAGCTGCGTGACACAACCGGCGCACCGATGATGGACTGCAAAAAGGCCCTGAAGGAAACCGACGGGGACATGGAAAAAGCCTCGGAGTGGCTGCGCCAAAAGGGCATCTCCTCTGCCGAGAAGAAGTCCGGCAAGGTGGCCGCTGAAGGCCTGGTAGGCAGCTACATCCACACAGGCGGCCGCGTCGGTGTTTTGGTGGAAGTCAACTGCCAAACTGACTTTGTGGCTCGCAACGAGGTCTTTCAAGACCTGGTGAAGAATATCGCCATGCAGATTGCGGCCTGCCCCAACGTAGAATACGTCAGCACCGATGATATTCCCAAGGCGGTGGCCAGCAAGGAAAAAGAAATTGAGATGGGCCGCGATGACCTCGCCAACAAGCCTGTGGAAATTCGCGAAAAAATTGTTCAAGGCCGCATCGGCAAGCGCTTGAAGGAGCTATCCCTGCTGGATCAGCCCTACATCCGCGACCAGAGCATTACAGTAGATGAGCTGGTGAAGCAAACCTCTGGCGAAATCGGTGAGAAGGTGGCCATTCGCCGCTTTGCCCGCTTCGTCTTGGGCGAGGGCATCGATAAGGAAGAGTCAGACTTTGCGGCAGAAGTGGCGGCACAGACCGGCCAAGCCACCCCCGCTAAAGCTGAGGCTGCGCCGACGGAGGAACCCCCCGTCAAGGCCGAGCCTGCCAAAGACGTCGAGGCCAGCAAGCCCGTGAAACCGCAGGCCGAAAAGAAGAGTGTGTCTAAGAAAGGGAGCGCTAAGAAGAAGAAAAAATAGTAGGTCTCGCCCTTCATGGCTGACGCTAGACAACTCAAGCAAGACCTAGCGGTGCTGGAAACCGCTACGGCTGAACTCTCAGATAATATAGACAGCGCTTATCAAGCGTATTTCAAAGCCCTATCTGAGTCCCTGCGCCGCCAGGTCGTCTCCGCTTGCTATAACCTCTGCACCAAGGGGTATCCGGAGCAGTTTTTGGCACTCAGTTTTGATCGTCGAGAACAGCTCCAGCAGGCAATCCAGCAGGCGATCGCCCGCCGAAACTTGGCCCTAAGTAGCCCTGAGGATCTGCTTCAGGCCACGGAGGAGAGGCGTCATGAGGTGGAACAGATGGCCCGAGAGGCGGCTGACGCCGTAATAGAGGCCTTAGAGGCGGCGGCAGAGGAAGGGGTGACGGAGGGGGCAGAGACC
>JBCCAG010000575.1:0-3254 GCA_039814955.1 Cyanobacteria bacterium P01_A01_bin.135 | reverse complement strand
GCCGCCTGAAACACAATTACCCCAGCGCTAGAAAAGCCCACCAGCACGCTGATGAAGCCGGCCACGACCGCTGAAAAAGATAAATCTGCCCAGAGTGATGCTGTTCGCTGCTCGATTGTCATTGCCGTAGTCCCTGCTGTTGGCCGACTTTAGGCTACTGAGGGCAGGAGCTACCAGTATTGGACGGAATTGCCCTGTCGGCGATACTGCCCCGGCGTTACCCCAAAGGCGCGCTTGAAGGCGCGGGTGAGGTGGCTTTGGTCGTAGAAGCCATTGTCTGCGGCGATCGCGGCTAGGGGTTTATCGGTGCGGAGCGATCGCTTGGCCTGCAGTAGACGCACCTGACGCTGGTAGCTGTGGGGCGGCAAGCCCATCTGCTTTTTGAAGCTGCGGATGAGGTAGTAGGGGCTGAGGTTTACGGTGGCGCTCAGCGTCTCTAGGGAGAAGTTGTCAGCATAGTGGGTGTCGATGTAGGCCCGCACCCTGGCGATCGCTTTGGGTTCGGTGCCGGCTTGGGGCAGCGGGGTCGCTCGGTGGCATGGCAGTTGGGCGACCAGCGATAGGAGCCGGGACTGCTGGGTGAGCAGGGTGGCGGGGCCGCCCAGGGCTTGGAACAGGGGCTGGAAGAGGGCGCTGAGGGCTGGCCTCTGAATATTGGGACCTTGGAGGTGGGGGAGCGCTGAGCTGGGCTGCTCTAGCTGTGCCATGAGTGACGCCATCAGCGGGGCGCTGATGTACAGGTTGCGGAAGGCCCAGTGCCCTTGGGCGACCTGCCCGGTGTGCACTTCTCCGGGGTTGAGCAGGTTGAAGGTGCCGGGGTTGTTGCGGTGGGTGGTGCCTTGGTGGAAGCACTGGCCCTGGCCGCTGAGGTTGAGGCCGATGGTGTAGGCGTCGTGGAAGTGTTTGCTGAAGGCGTGGTGGATGAGCCGCGCTTGAAAAAGCTCGACGCCGGGGAGATGGGAGGACCAAAGGGTGGCGGTGTCTTCAAAGTAGGTCACTTGAGTCAGCACGGCTTCTATAGAGTGAGGCTACCATCTAAATTGCCGATGGCGGTGCCGCTTTGAACTTGGCTAGAACATTAAGCGATCGCCCGCCAGGATTGCGATAAAACCGTTCCAGCAGAGCGGGCGAAGACGACGGTGAGCAGCAACCCCACCAGTAAATCCGGAATAGCAGACTGGGTTAGTAGCACTAGCCCTGCTGCAACCAAAACCGATGTGTTGGCGATGATGTCATTGCGGGAGCAGAGCCAAACCGACGACATATTCAAGTTGTCTTGGCGATGGCGGGTCAGCAGCATTAGGCAGAGCAGATTAGCCGCTAGCGCGAGCAAGCCAACAACGCCCATCAGCTCTGCTGTAGGTGCCGCCCCCGTCACAAACTGGTAAACGGCCCGGGCGAAGACGGCGATCGCGAACCCAAACATAATCACCCCCTTCAACAGAGCGGCCCCAGCTTGAGCCTTAGCGCTGCGATGAATGACATAGAGGCTGGTGCCGTAGACTAAAGCGTCTCCCAGCATATCCAGTGAATCACCCGTTAGCGAGAGGGATTCTGCCCGTACACCCGCCCCAAATTCCACCACAAACATCGCCAGATTGATGGCTAGGACTATCCAGAGCACTCTAGCCTGCCGCTGTTTCAGTTTTACTAACGCCGCTTCTTTATGTTGACAGCAGTGATCGGCCATGACCCTCATCCAAACGCTCAAAAGAATATTTGAATATAGGGTAGCTCATTATGACGTTGGCTTGAACGTTAAAGCATCAATAGGGCGCAGCAAAGGGGTGGCGGTCTGATTTACTAGAAGATTGAGAGCTGGGAGCTGAGCCATTAAACTTGAGCTCTTTCACCTACCAGCTGCGCCAAACCATGGTGCAGGATGTCAGCCACCCGCTGGTCGCGTAAAGAATAGTATGCGAGCTTGCCGTCGTTACGATATTTGAGAATCTTTAGATCCCGCAGCTTGCGGAGGTGATGGGAAGCGGTCGCCACCTTAGCCTCTAGCAGGGTAGCGACGTCGCAAACGCAGAGCTCTTGACCCCGGCTAAGGGCGTAGAGAATTTTGAGGCGAGATTGGTCCGCTAACGCCCCAAAAATGATTTGAGCGGTTTCCAATGTCTCTTCGCCAGGGAGATCGCTTTGAGCCTGCGCAACGAGCTCGGTGTTGAAGCACCGAGTTTGGCAAACATCTTTGGATTTGGCGTGACTCACAGAAAGCCTCCAGGGCTACATAGGCTATTATGTCGTGGCGAGTGCGTAACCAGCGCGGAGCCAGAGTCAAGCGAAGGATAGGCTTGCTTTCGTTAGGGCAGGCACAATTCGCTTAGACGCCAGCTTTCCGCCGAACAAATTGCGGGCGACTGGTCCGACTTGTAATGCCACCCAAGGCCCCATTAAAAACAGCTCACAGCCTGGCCAGCGCAAGTGCTCGTCTAATAAGGGCAGGCCGCCAGTGGTTGTAATGGGATACGCCTCTAAAACATCTTTCAGAAGCGGGTGCGCGTTGACATTGAGTGTGGATCCGGTGGCCAGCCAGATGCGGTGAACCGGTTGATGGGTAATGCAGGTATGCACTGCGTGATTATCGCAGCATACGTTCCAGGCATCTTCTTGCCATTGGGCATGGGCGACCTGGCAGTGCTCGTAAAAAGTGACCTGCCCCTGGTGCTGTAATCTGCGTAGGCGGGTCATGATAGCAGGCGTCAGCGAGCCACCGTTGCGGGCTTGCTGCACCATCTGCCAGCGGGCCTGCATATCTGGTTCGGCCTGGAAGCCTTTCAGATACTTGGGTCCCAGCCACCCTGGGTCAGCGTCAAACAGCTTTTCTTGGAAGGTGCGGCGCGCCATCATCACCACATGGGCTCCGCGCCTCACAGCCCCAACGGCGAGATGGCCGCTGGTGAGGCCACTGCCGACAATCAGTACGGTCTCTCCAGTGAGTGATGGCAGCGAGGGTAGCCTGACCTGACTAGCGTGACGCAGCCGCTCTGCTGGATACGGGGAATCAATGTAACGGGCCCAATCAGGGTAAGCGAGTCCGCCGCCACCTGTCGCCAGCACCACCCGCCGCGCCACTACAGTGTCGCCATTGTGCAGCGTCAACCGAAACCGAGAAGGGGTTTTCCGCAGCGGCTCCAGGCGAGTTACCTGGGCCGGCGTGACCGCATCCTGCAGCTGCCAGCGGCGGATTAGGGCCTGGCAAAAGTCCTGGAAAAGTTGGGTGCCGGGGCGATCGTAGGGGGGGTGCAGTT
>JBCCAG010000850.1:0-1969 GCA_039814955.1 Cyanobacteria bacterium P01_A01_bin.135 | reverse complement strand
GGGGTTTTGAAGGGCGATCGCTTTTTCTTCTTGGCCTTTTGCTTTTCGTACTCAATCTCCCGCAGCTTCTTCATAATGCGGTCAAAGTACTCCTTCAAGTACCCTTCCAAGGTGGTGACGCTGTCGGGGTCAATATCGAAGGCCTTGTAAGTTTCGTCCATCTCGGCCTTTAGGGGACGCCCTGAGGCCACCACCTCCATAAAGGCAAGCCGGTCGGCAATATTAGCGGTCCATTGGAAGAAGCGCGCCGAGCGGCGAATCACCCGCAGCAGGCCGCTCGGCATGCGGGTGATTCGCGCCGTCTTGCCCGACATGCGCTCGCAGAGGCGAATAATCTCATACGCGCCCCAGGCCCGGCTCCCCACCACTGGGAAGCTCTGACCCACGGTTTCTTCGGGGCGGGCGAGGGCCTGCACGGCAAACCGGGCAATGTCCTGTGTGTTCATGTAGGCCGTGGGGGAGGTGTCACCCATGACCCAAACTGCCTGCCCCTCCAAAATGGGAATGGCGTACTGGCCAATCAGCCCCTGCAGAAAGCCGCAGGGGCGCAGGATGGTGTAGTCCAGCCCTGACTCTTTCAGATAGGCCTCGGTGCAGCGCTTGATCTCCATTAGCGGCACGTCGGGGTATTTCTCGGCATCCAGAATGGAGAAAAAGATGAAGCGCTTCACCCCCGCCGCTTGAGTGGCCTTGATTAAATTCACCTTGCCCTCCCAGTCCACTTGACGAATGGAAAGGGAGTCGGTGGCCCTAGCGGTGGCCGCGTCAATCACCGCATCGACGCCTTCAAAGGCTTCAGCCAGCGTGTCCGGACGGCAAATATCCCCACCGACGAGCTCAGTTCCCCACTCCTTTAAAAACGAGGCTTTCCGGAAACTCCGGACGAGACAGCGAACTTGGTGTCCCTCATCCAAGGCTTGACGGGCTATTTGCCGCCCAAGGGTACCTGTCGCACCAACGAGCAATACTTTCATGGGGAACTTGTATGTTATATCGTTAACTTTTCATAAGATTTTATCAGATAAGCTAAGCTTACCCTAATTTTGTGTAGGTCTAATCGGTCCCGAGGGAGAGGCGATCGCCGCCCCAGCGCCCGCTACCAAAACTGAATGAGCGCCGCCATCTACAAGTCACTCCGGTGACTAGGGCTCGCGCACCCCAGGGCAAAGTTCTCCAGATATCACCGGCAGAAAGGCCCGCTGCAGCGGCTTCCACCGCTCTAGCTTTATCCCACTGCCTCCCGGTGCCCTACTCATTATCTATTGGACCATCTAATGGCCCCTACTGGCCAACAGCGACCTGCATCGCCTGCCGAGTTTTATCGGCCTGGTTAAGCAGAGACTCTGCAAACGCGATCGCCTCCTGGTCTGATTTACCTCCCGCTAGCTGGGCCAGTTCTTCTCGCCGCTGCTGCTGGTCCAGGGGCATTACCCGCACCACCGTCCGCACTTCGTCGGGCGGGGCGGCTGAATCATCTTTATCTTTGGCTTCCGCCCTACCCACCACCGTTTTACCAACGTGGAAATGGCTATCGGCCATCGCCGCCACAATCGGCTGGTGGGTAACGCAGAGCACCTGATGCCGGTGGCTGAGCTGGTGTAGTTTCTCTGCGATCGCCTGGGCCACTCGTCCCGATACCCCCGCGTCGATCTCGTCAAAAATCATGGTGCCAACGGCGTCCGCTTGGGAGAGGCATACCTTCAGGGCCAACAAAAAGCGGCTCATCTCCCCGCCGGAGGCTGTCTCCGCCAGGGGCTGCAGCGGTTCACCCGGGTTGGGGCTAAACATAAAGGTAATTCGATCGGAGCCATTGGCGGCGGGAGTGGCCGGGGCGAGCTCTACCTGAAACTGGACTTTATCCATCGCTAGGGGCTTGAGCTGGCTCACTAGCCTATCTTGCAGCTGCGCCGCCGCTGTCTGGCGCAGTTGGGTGAGCTGAGCGCATTCTGCCATCAGCTGCGCTCGCTTG
>JBCCAG010000117.1:0-8223 GCA_039814955.1 Cyanobacteria bacterium P01_A01_bin.135 | reverse complement strand
GCCCACTCGAACCGCCCGCCCAATTCTCGTCGCCCTGGTCATCACCCTAGTGGGGACCGGGCTGCGGCTGTGGCACCTGGCCGACAAGCCCCTGTGGCTCGATGAGGTAATTGCCGCCCTGTTTGTTCTGGGGCGATCGCTAGCGGATGTCCCGGTTAACCAAGCCCTGCCCCTCAGCCAACTGGACGTGCTGTTTACCTACCAGCCGGGGCTCTCCTGCCAGCAGATTGCCCAGACCGTCGCCACCCAGTCTGTCCATCCGCCGCTGTTTTTCTGCTTGCTGTATCGCTGGATGGGGCTGCTGCCGTTGGGTGCAGATGGAAGTGCCCACTGGGTATGGGTACTCAGAGCCCTGCCAGCGCTGCTGGGCAGCCTGATGATTCCCCTCAGCTACTGGCTCGGATGCCGTCTACTGTCCTCCCGCGTGGGCTTGGCTACGGCGGCATTGGTGGCCGTTTCCCCCTTCGCGGTGTACCTCTCCCAAGAGGCGCGCCACTACACCCTGCCCATGGTGCTCATCACCTTGACGCTGCTGCTGCTGCTCCACCTGCAGCAGGCCATACCTGGCGGCAAGCCCAGGCAGCGGTGGGGGCTGCTGGCGGCCTGGGCGGGGCTCAGCCTGCTGGGCCTCTACGTCCATTACTTCATGCTGCTCACGGTGGTGGCCCAGGCGGGCGCTTTCGGGCTGTGGCTGTGGCGATCGCAGCGGAAAGCGTTCCAAGCCTATTGGGGCGAGCTGCTGCTCACGGGCCTAGTGGTGGTCTTGGGCTACCTGCCCTGGCTCCCCACCCTGCTTAGCCACCTCAGCCGCCCAGAAACCGACTGGCTCACCCCCTACAACCCCGACTGGCAAGACCGGCTGGCGCCGCTGTACCAGCTCCCCGGCAACTGGATCCTGTCGGTGGTGGCCTTGCCCATAGAGGCGCAGCCCCTGGCGATCGCCCTACCGTCGGCCCTGGTGATGCTTGCGGTGGGCCTCAGCGTGGGCTGGTGGGGGCTGCGGGGGCTGCTGACGCTGCGCCACTCCCCGACCGTCAGGCTGCTAGCGGGTTTTGTTCTGGGGGTGCTGCTGCAGTTTCTGGCCATCGTCTATTTCCTAGACAAGGACATCACCGCCATTCCCCGCTACAGCTTTGTCTACTACCCAGGCCTAGTCGCCCTGATTGCCGCTGGCCTGTGCGCTGCGCAGGAGACGCCAGGCCAGCGGCAGTGGGCACCCTGGGCAAGGCCCCTGCTAACGCCCCTAGGGCTAGCTCTCACCGCCAGCGCCCTCAGCAGCCTGCTGGTGGTGCAGGGCAGCGTATTTCAAAAGGGCTACTACCCCAGCCGGGTGGCCCAGGACATTGCCTTTGAACCCGGTGCCCCGGTGTTGCTTGCCGTTAGCCACCAGTCTTTACAGGAGGTGGCCCTGGGCCTTAGCTTTGCCCACGAGCTGCAGCCCCGAGTAGACCAAGGGGCGATCGCCTTCATGTACCGGGAGCGGGGCTACGGGCAGCTGTGGCGGCAGTTCCCCCAGCTCACGCCAAACCTACCGCTGCCGCTTAATCTATGGGTAGTTGCCTCCCCCGGCATGAAAACCAAAGACTACCCCGAGCGGCTGCGGCTACACATTGCTGCAGGCAGACGCGGGCGCTGCGAGATTGTGCCAGAGCGCTTTAACCGCATCGGCTTTCCCTACCAGCTATTTCGCTGCCGCCCTGTGGGTAAGAGCGATCGCGGCGATTAACTCAAGCCCTAGCGGCCCAGCTGCTGCAGCGCCACGAGGTAGCGGGAGGGATTTTTAGCGACCCAGCCCATGGGGGAATTTTCGCGAATTTCAAAATGCAGGTGGGGGGCGATGCCAGTCTGCCCTAGCCCCGACTGGCCAGACTGAGCAATCCGGTCGCCGCTGCCCACCGTCTGTCCAGGGCTGACGGTAATTTCACCAAGCTGGGCATAGCGGCTCTGGAGGCCGTCGCGGTGGTTGATCACCACCAGCTTGCCGTAGCTGCCTTGCTCCCCAGCAAAGGCTACCACCCCACCTTCCACCGCCAGCACGGGGGTTCCTGCCGCGGCTTCTAGGTCCACGCCGCTGTGAAACTCCACGTCATCTTGGGTGGCGTTGACCTGCCAACCGTAGTCCATTAGCACGGTTGTGGTTTCTGGCAGAGGGTAGCCCGCTAGCTGCTGCACCGCCGGGGTCTGGGCCGTATCGACCACGGTGGCGCTAGGCGTCCCGCCGGGCACAAACGCCCGCTCCCCCACATCCTGGCAACCGTTGAGCTCAAATAGCACGTCCGCACGCACGCCGTAGCGCTCCCCTAAGTCCTGCCAGGTGGTGCCTTCTGCAGGGCGGGTAACCACACCGTTATAGGGCGGAATCAGCAGGGTCATCCCCGGGGTCACGGTCTGAGTCGCCTGGGGATTAAAGCCCACGATGGTGGCCGGCAGCAGCTGATAACGCCGCGCGATCGTCTCCAGGGTTTCCCCCTCAGAGACGGTGTGCTCCGCCAGTCGGGAGAGTACCGGAGCCGGGCAGCTACTTTCTGGTGAGGCGGCTGTCGCCTGGGCTGGATCTGCTGGGCTAATCTGGGCCACCGCCGCCACGGGCACTGCCAGGCTGGCAGCTACGGCTGTGAGGACGGGAAGCAGCGGCATTGAACAGGAGCGATTGACCATAATCATATGAGCGGTGAAGCAACAACCCTGGGGATCAAAAAGGTGGACCTGATTTCCTAGTCCAATTTTAGTAACCCCATATCCGGAGCGTTATCCAACAGGCCGGCATTTTTAAGTAGCGGTAACCCGGCATCAGAGCAACTGAGTGAGATAAGCCTTTGTGAACTCGACCACTTCTAGGGCCACTCAGCTACACTTGAATAGAGTACGAGTATCAATAGGCCCGCCTCACGGCCCAGTCCATTCGCCGTAAGCCCCCCGGCTTATCGAAACTACGGAAAAGATCGTCACACATAGGCTATAGGTATGTTTTCAAAGCGGCTGTGGATTGTAGCAGCATTTGTTGTGGGCGGCGGCATCGGCTGGGGCCTCAATCAGGCCGGGCGTTCCCTGGACAGAGCCACACCACCGCAGCCCCTCCCGGCCCAATCTTCTCCCCCACCCACCACCTCGTTGACCGCTACCCCCAGCCCGCTGCTGTCCTTGCCCAATGCGGACAGCGACGCCAATTTCATTGCCCTGGCGGTGGAGCAGGTGGGCCCAGCAGTTGTGCGCATCGACTCGGCCCGCACCGTCACCAACCAGCTCCCCGACGCGTTTCAAAATCCCCTGTTTCGCCGCTTCTTTGGAGAGGAGGGTGCCCCTTCGGAGCGGGTGGAGCGCGGCACGGGCTCGGGGCTAATTCTCGAGACCGACGGCAAGGTGATCACCAATGCCCATGTCGTGGACAATGCCGATAGCGTCCAGGTCACGCTTAAAGACGGCCGCTCCTTTGAAGGCCGGGTAATGGGGGCCGACCCAGTCACCGACATCGCCGCCATCAAAATCGAGGCGAGTGACCTACCTTCCGTTACCCTGGGCCGCTCTGAAACCCTGCTGCCCGGTCAGTGGGCGATCGCCATTGGTAATCCCCTCGGCCTAGACAACACCGTTACCGCCGGTATCATCAGCGCCCTAGAACGCTCAAGTTCCCAGGTTGGGATTCCCAACAAGCGGGTGCAGTTCATCCAAACCGATGCCGCCATCAACCCCGGCAACTCCGGCGGGCCACTGCTCAACGACCGGGGCGAAGTAATCGGCATCAACACCGCGATTCGCGCCGATGCCCAAGGTCTGGGATTCGCTATCCCCATTGAGACGGCAACGCGCATTGCCTCAGAGCTTTTCGCCACCGGGGAAGTGCAGCATCCCTACATCGGCATTCAGATGATTGAGCTTTCCACTGAGGCGAAGGACCAGTTTAACCAGGAAAACCCCTGGGGACTCAAGGTGAATGCCACCTCCGGCGTGTTAGTGCTGCGGATTATGGACGGCACCCCGGCCGACAATGCCGACATGCGGGTGGGGGATGTGATTCTCTCCATCGACGGGGTACCCGTCTCCACCGCGCAGGATGTTCAGAACCAAGTAGAGGCTAGCGATATCGGCGAGCCCCTCGCCATAGAAATTGACCGCGAGGGTAAGCCAATCACCATTGAGCTGCGCCCTACCTCACTCCCTAACTAAGCCTATCTGTGGCAGCGACGCTACTGGGACTGAGAGTCCTCTGCGTCGGGGCGATCGCCCCCCTGCGGCATAGCCCCGACGACGCCGTCTTCTAGCTCCATGCGCTGCTCCATGCGCCGCAGAAAGTAGCCGGTCATCATGGCGGAAGCCAGCAGGCTCGCCAAATTCTCTTTATCGGTGGTGACCTGGGTGTTAAAGGCCTCGTTGGGCAGGACGCCTACCAAACCCTGAACGTTTTGCGAGACAATTTGCTTGACTTCTGGCGTCACCGCCTTGGCGACGCGAGCCAAGACATCTGGCGACTGGTGCTGCATGTACTGCAGCAATTGGTTAATCTGTTGATCGTCGTCGGCGTCTTCAAAGAAGCTGGCGCTATCGGGAGGAAAAACCATAAGTGCCTGTTTTGTCTACAGTCCTACTATTGTTACATTTATATAGGCGAGTCTGCTGGCTGACGCAAGCGCAAACGCTAGAATCTCACACTTTTTTCACCGAGCCCTTAACGGGATGATCAAAGGGAGCCGGGAGCTTATCCACCTGAAAGTACTGGTAAAAGCGCTCGGTGACCTGCAGCCAATAGGAGCGCCCGTCAGACTGCCGGCGCTTGCGCACCAGCCCTAAGCTCGTCACTTCTTGCACATGCTGGTAGGCCCCAGAGCCCCGCAGCTCGATCAGCTCGGTCTGCAGGATAGGTCCGTTGAGGGCGATCGCCGCCAGGGTGCGCAGCGCCCCCACCCCCAGATCCACGGGCACCAAAGTCTCCACCAGCCCTTGGTAGTCCTTGCGCAGCTGCAGGCAATAGCCCGAGTCTACCTCAGCCACCTCTAGGGCCCCTGGCCGCTCGGTGTAGCGTTCTACAAGCTCTTTTAAGCCCGCCTTGGCCTCTTTGCGATCGCACTCGGCGTGTTCCGCCACTTGAGCCACCGTCAGCGGCTGCCCCTTCAAATACAAAATTGCCTCGATTTTATCTACAAGCGCCATGTCAACCTCTCCTAGATTGGCGGGTAGGACGCGATGCGCCCACCGCCCAGGCCTTGACAGCGTCAATAGCGCCGTCAGCGCGGTTCTAGGTTAGCCCTAGTCCAGATTGCGGCCCGTCAGCTCTACAAAGATATCCTCTAGGTTAGAAGGACGCACCATGCGGCCTGACTTCTCCGGCATCTGGGCTAAGTGGTGCTCGGCGTCCTGCACCGTGGGGAAGAACTGGTAACTCCAGCGATCGTCGCTCTGGGTCATCAGCAGCCCTTTACCATGAGAGCGCCGCAGCTCCGCCAAGGTGCCCATCTCGATCAGGCGGCCCTTATCCATAATGCCAATGCGATCGCACAGGTACTCCACCTCCTCCATATAGTGGGTGGTGAGCAGCATCGTCATGCCCCCCTGGTTCAGCCCGCGAATAATCTCCCACAGCCGCCGCCGGGTCTGGGGGTCTAGGCCCACCGTTGGCTCATCCAAGAACAGGATTTCCGGCTCATGCAGCAGGGCACGGGCGATCTGCAGCCGCCGTTTCATCCCCCCCGATAGGGTCTTCACCAGATCGTCGCGGCGGTCCGCTAGGGCCACATAGTCCAGCCAGCGGCCAATGGCCTCGCGGCGCTGGGGCTGGGGAATGTGATGCATGCGTGCGTGGAACTCCATGTTCTCCCACACGGTAAGGTCAATGTCAACGCTGGTCTGCTGCAGCACGACGCCAATCTTTTGCCTAACGCCCAGGGGCTGGCGCAGCACGTCGTAGCCCGCCACCACCATATCCCCCTGGGTGGGGCGCGCCAGGGTGGTGAGCATACGAATAGTAGTGGATTTGCCCGCGCCGTTGGGACCTAGCAGGCCAAAAATCTCGCCGGGGGAAATGGTCAGTGACAGGTCATCGACAACCGATACGTTGTTGTAGACCTTATGCACGTTCTGAACACAGACCGCGTGGGTGCCGCAGCAGCTTACCGCCTTGACGTCATCTACACTGATGTCCTTTACCTGTACCATCGTCGAACTCCACAGGCCGGTCAGCCCGCAGCCCACTGAACGTTATAAAACTTAAGGTACCACGGGGGCTGTGGGCGTTACCAGCCCACTCAGGGGTACTGTCGCGCTATCCAGTGGATACCCGCTGCCGCGATCGCCACTGAGATAAGAAGCAGGCATGACTAGGCAGCTGAGCCAACTGGGGTGGCAGCAGGGCAGTCCTCAAGGGGTGAACTAATCTAGAATTACCGCCTAATTGAGCCTGCTTTGAGTCGTCACAATCCTGGCTGAGAGCGGCATCACCGTCTACAGGAGGGAATAAGCTTGTACAGGTTGCGGTGGGAGTTGCGGCTGGGGTGGTTGTGGATGAGACCTCTGACTGAGAAAGATTTAAATTCTCTTTTTCCTCAATGAGAGTTGCGCTACTCAATTCTGGGGATTTCCCTTCCTTGATGTTGGCTTGAATATTACCTCCACCATTAGGTAAATAGCTAGGATGCCAAAGCTCCTTATGCCGATATAAGGAACCACCACCAATGCCATAGCTAATCAAAGCCTTAAAGCGAGCAGTAGCGCCATCAGGTAGTCCTTGCTGGCTTAAGTCCACAACAGCAGCCCTGATCTTCTCAGCCGTCTTGTCAAACTGCTCCTGATTCCAGTTGCGCCTTGGGGCAGCCGGTTCGCCCGCAAGCTGGCTAAATCCATAGGGATAATATTTGCTTGCCTCAACACAGCGCCCCCAGTCGGTGGCCCGCTGATGAAGTTCATGCTGATGCTGACACCATTCTTCATACCCCGGGAGCGATCGCGCCACGGCAATAATCTGGTCCACTAGGGCGGTGCCGACAAAAGGCGTTCCCCCCGAAAGCAAGTGGCCAAACACGTAGGTGCGCAAAGCAATCCTGCCCAACAGATGATTCGTTTGCCCCGCGCCAGTCCAGCCCGGGTCAATCTCCGCGTTGAGGTCATTTAAAAACTTGTTGGCCTTGCCCGACACCACATACTCCCGCCGCTGCTGCTTCAGGGCTCTGCGTAGCGCCGCCACCGTTATCTCATTTTGCTCGGCGCAGTGGTGCCACTGACTGACAAAACGATCGCGGCTGGTCCATACGGGGTAAAAGTCGGCATTGAGCAGGTAGCTGCCGGCCTGTAAAGGCAAGCGGTGGCCGTTGAATAGGGTATGTCCCTGACTATAGGGCTTGGGATTGGGGAAAAGCTCTAGCTGGCCGGGGACCAGGGGGAAACCGGCCTGATGCAGCAGAATTTTAATGGCGTAGGCCAACCGCTGGGAGGGCTGCGCCACCGCAAAGGGGAAGTACAGGTGCAGGCCACCGCTGTAGCTGGAGGTGCAGACAAGGTAGGCGGTGATGCCCAAAGGCTCTAGGGCAGCCAGGATTCGCTGGATGGCTTGGGCGAGGGTTTGGCCAACACGCCGTCGGGCCGTGTGGTGGTCAACAGCGAACCTGTCTTTGCTGCCAAGATCATTATCCCGCTGATGGCCAAATTCCAGCGCGACTTGCCGGATATCGAGTTGCGCCTGATCGGGTCCAACGACCTGGCCGATCTGGACCGCTACGAGGCGGACCTTGCGATCCGCTATGCCAAGACCGGGCATTTGCAAGAGCCGTCCGACCTTCTCAGCGATGCTGCCATTTATCCCTTTGCGGCGCCGGGATACCTCAAGAATGACATCCTGCGCCCCGACGATCTGACCTGTTTGCCGCTGTTGCGAGATCGCGGCCCGAATATCTGGATCGACTGGGCCGCGTACGCCGGTTGGGACGTCGAGGTGCCTGACCCGCCATGGCGGATGCGAGCGGCGCTTTCCCTTGAGATGGCAGTGCACGGGGCGGGCATTTATCTGGGCGCGTCGGATGGCACACATCTGGACGAAACGGCGGGTCGCCTTGTGCGCGTGTCGGATGTGGGTTTTCGGCAGGGTTCCTTCCATTTGCTCACCAGCGGGCAGGCCGGGCGGCGCAAGGCGGTTCGGTCGGTCCGGTCTTGGCTGCTGGATCATACGACGGCGCTGCGCAGCGCGGAAGATCAACCAAATGGTTGAACATGACAAAGGTCACAAAAGGGTCTGAACGCGCG
>JBCCAG010000108.1:0-8489 GCA_039814955.1 Cyanobacteria bacterium P01_A01_bin.135 | reverse complement strand
GCTGCGGTTTCTAGAGCGGCCCCACTCCTCTGACTACCTGAAAGCGGCGCTGACGCTGCTGTCCCGTCGTCGCCTGATTCCCGCCGCTTCCTTTGACCAATTATCAGCGCTGCCCGAACAGTTTCTCTATCCGGCGGTTCCCACGGAACTGCCCGCTTCTATTCAGCAGGCTAGGCGATTTTGCACGGGGCTGCTGCGCGCCCGTTTGGAGCTACCCACCCATCAGTTGGTTCCCTTCCTTGCCTTTGCCCTACAATATGCCCCGGCGGATCTGGCGACCGCCGACAAGCTGGCGGCGCGCCTTGCTCAAACGGACAGCCCAACTTTATTGGGCGGGCTCCAAGAAGTTGTCGAAACCGAGCGGTTTGAGCCTGTAGAAGTAGAAGATTTAGACGCCATCTATTGCCGGCCCAATCAGATTACTGTAATGACCATGCACCGGGCCAAAGGGCTAGACTGGGACCTGGTTTTTTTGCCGCTGCTGCATGAGAAGACCTTGCCCGGACAAGTTTGGGTTCCGGCGCAGTCGCGCTTTCTTGGTGACTTTAATCTATCAGAGGCGGCGCGGGCGCAGCTACGCGCCATCGTCCATCACCGTTCCCAAATTCCAGGGGCGGCAGAAGCCTGGAGGACAACTAAGATCCTCAAGGTGTCTGAGGAGTACCGCTTGCTCTATGTCGCCATGACTCGAGCCAAGCGGCTGCTGTGGCTATCTGCCGCGCAGCATGCCCCCTTTAGCTGGAAGCGTCCCCATCAGCTAGAGGCCCAGCCTCCTTGCCCCGCGATCGCAGCTTTGGCGCAGTGGATTGACCAGCGCCAAGGCTACGGCAGGGACAATGTCTCCTGTAAGGAGTAAGCTATCCCTATGAGTTAGTGGCCTGGGCCGCAAGCAGCTCCTTGAGCTTCTCCAGCTCCTGTGCCCAGCGGGGGTCAGGCTGGGAAGCCTCAGTAGCAGCCGCAGCATCAGGCTTACGGCCCTTGCCGCCCTTACGCTTAGCCATACTGGGGGCTGAACCAGCACCCTCTTCCCGCTCTTTAGCACGGGGCTGAGCTTTCTCAATCTTCAGCTCGCTGCCGTTGAGCTCATAGCCGTTAAACTTTTCGACAATTTGACCGGCCTGATCATCGTCCTGCACCGTCACAAAAGCAAACCCACGGCACTTACCCGTTTTGCGATCGGTGATCAGCTTGGTTGAGATTGAGTCTCCATATTCGGAGAAGACGGCGTCTAGCTCTTCGCGCTCTAAATCTTTAGGCAAATTACCGACATAAAGGCGTACGGACATGTTTGGGATACCTCCAACAGAAAACTAGGCTAACAACTACAGACTCTTACAGCAGACCTTCAGCCAAACGATACCAACAGGGCCAAAGTAAATCCCTCGGCCTCAATAGGGCGCTAGCAGATAAAAATTCTACGTCAGCAATACATCGTAAAACAGCGATCGCAAATCGTGCTCAAGGCACAGTCGTTAAGGAATATCAAAACTTTATTCGCAAGTGCGGCTCAAAGTTTTGCCGTACGCAACCTTCAGAACCTCGGAAAACCGCCGCTGAGCAGCAATGTGGAGCCGCAAACCCAAAGAATGGTGCACCACACAGCAGAACCCGCAAGACGCAAAAAGTTCTGCGTGAACCATTGCTTAATTTACCATGAATTCTTGGATGCTACCCCGCGCCACGGGTTGATTAGCTAAATTGACAGGCATTAGCTGATAGACATAGGCAGCATCGCTGGAACGCCGCAAAATTCGCCAGGAGTCAATCTGCACATGTAAAACGTAACATTTACGGCGAGGCCCTGCCAAGGTCCGCAAGTGAATATGCACATTTGTGTCTAAAGAATGTGTGGGCGCGAGCACTCAGCACCGTTCACAATCCTGATTGGAGGGTCTGTAGATTCAGAGGGTCTGCAGACTGTTCTTAATACTGTGGACGACCTGGAGCTGCTGATCGGCAGTGAGCTCTGGGAACATCGGCAACGACAAAACGGTGTTGGCAAGCCGCTGGGCCACAGGGGTCGGCGCAGAGGAATGGTCGCGGTAGGCGGGCTGCTGGTTGAGGGGAATTGGGTAATATACCATGGAGATAACGCCCTGCTCTCGGAGGGACTGCCGGAGGCGATCGCGGGGGGATTCGCCCGCTTGGGACGACGGCTGAACCTGGATGCGGATGGTGTACTGGTGCCAAACGCTGTATCCCCCCGCAATGGGGCGGGGTACAGCAATGTCGGGAGCCTTAGCGAGCCAGTCGGAGTAGCGCTCAGCCACCTGGCGGCGCTGAGTATTCCACTGGTTAAGATGCCGCAGCTTCACCAGTAGGATGGCGGCCTGGATGCTGTCTAACCGGCTGTTGATGCCGATGGTCTCGTGATAGTAGGTGCCGGTGCGGCCATGGTCGCTCAAAACACGCATTTTAGCGGCTAGGTCGCTGCGGTTAGTGGTCACCGCGCCACCGTCCCCATAGGCCCCTAAGTTCTTGGTGGGGTAAAAGCTAAAGCAGCCCACATCCCCAATGCTGCCGATAGTCTGACCGTTCCACTGGGCCCCGACGGCCTGGGCACAATCTTCCACCACAAACAGACCGTGCCGCTGAGCGATCGCCATCAGCTTGGTCATGTCTACCGGCTGACCAAACAGATGCACCGGCACGATCGCCTTGGTGCGAGGGGTAATGGCAGCCTCGATTTGATTTAGGTCGATGTTAAAGGTGTCCGCCTCAACATCGACAAATACCGGCGTTGCCCCCACCGCACTGATGGTTTCTGCGGTGGCAATAAAGGTAAAGGGCGAGGTGATGACCTCATCACCCGGACCAATCTCTAGGGCCCGCAGCGCCAGATATAGCGCGTCAGTACCAGAGTTACAGGCTAAACAGTCCGACGTGCCAATATAGTGGGCAAACCGGGTCTCAAACTGGGTTACGGGGGGACCCTTGATATATTGTCCGGAGGCGAGGACATCGAGCACGGCCTGGTTGATATCAGCCCCAATGGCTTGATACTGCTGAGTTAGATCGAGGGGAGGGATGGGTGGCACGCGCTTCAAGATGTCGGCTGCAGTGGGTGTTCGCGTGAGAGCAGCAAGCGGCTAGACCTGTCCAGAGCTGCCTCAGTTTGCTTAATGTGAAGTGTATCCTATGCCGCGGCGCCTAGCCGGGATAAATTTTGAGCGGCACAGTAGACCTGTCTCAACCCAGGCTGATTTCCTTCGGAACGGTGTAGCGACCCTCGTCTACCTGGTAGGTTCCCAGCAGCGTTCCGGTGCTGCTGTAGAACTCGATGGGAACGCGAATATTGGCACCTAGAGCAGCGAGGGTGTTGAGAAGCTGGCTGGCTTCGTCCCCAGAACCTGCGGCCAGCAGCGGGTCATCACTGATGGGGTCAGCAGGATCTTGGGGGGAGGCAGCAGCAGGATTCACGGTGGGATAGGGAACGCGAATAGCGGCAGCGATCGCCTCTTGGTAGGCTTGGGCAACATAGACCTGAATTGCGTCGCTGGCGGCCACAAATTCGCAGAGCTGGGCCTGCTGACAGGCGCTATCGAGAGTTGGGCGGGCTGTCTGCACAGCGGTGGCGACCACCAACCCCTGCTGAGACTGCTCTAGAGACTTGGCGTAGGTGTGCTTGAGGGGCTGGGCCTGCTCGTAGAACGTCGTCCCCTCGGGAACCTGCGCTAGCTTGGCGATCGCCTGCTGCCACTGCTCAATAGCCAGGGGCCACTGGCCCTGTTGCTCAAACGTTTGCGCTTCTTGGGCCTGCTGCTGGGCCTGGCGATAGGCCTCGGCCGAGGTACGCTCCTGCTGCTTACGGGTCTGGGCTTCGTCAGCTTGGGGCCGATATAAAGCGTCTAGCTGCTGGGCTTCCGCGTGGGCCATGGTGTAGGGGTTGACAGCGCCAAGGCGCTCAAATGCCACCTGCCAGGTCACATACACTTTTTGCCAGGCTTCAGGGGACTGGGCCGCGGCGGTGCGGGTCTCCGCTAGGGCCGCGGCGGTGCGAGCTTCGGTAATTTTGTGCTGCGCCTGCTGCTCAAGCGCAATCCTCGCGGCGATCGCGGCGTAGTTGTCCCGGTACTCCTGGAGTTTACGGCGGGCTACCTGGGAGCCAGGGGCACCTTCCGGGACCTGGGCAAGAGCGACGATGGCCTGCTGCCACTGCTGGGCGATAGTCTGCCAAGTCTCTAGGGGATGGGGGCTATTTTGACTGGCGATCGCGGCAGCATGGCCTAGGCGTTGAGCCGTCACCACGTGATCAATGGTGTCTGCCTGGGTGGTGTAGAGTTGCAGCTGCTGCTGGGCTACCCGGTGGTGCGGTGACCAGAGGGGAATTCGGTTGAGGGTGACGATATGCTGCAGCAGGAGATCGTAGGCCTGAATAACATCTTCCGAGGTAGCGGCGGGAGACAGTCCCTCAATGGCCTCCACGGCAAGTTGCTCAGCCTTCAACGGGGGGCAAGAGCCGATGACGCAGGGCCGGGTTACCCCGTAGAGTCCACCGGCAGCCAGTATAGCCCCGACTGCACCTATCAAATTACGTTTCCAGGCGAACCAGGGCCGGCGGGCAATGTCCTCAACCAACCGTTCTGCTGCTGAGGGCCGGCGGCATAAACTACTGCGTAAATCTGCTAGTCGCTGCTGCGATATCGGTAACCAACTGTTGTTAGATCCGGTCATGGGAAACTTGGTAAGGCACCGGATGGGCTCGGCCCCATCCCTTGAGCGGAGTGGGCACTGGTCAGGCTACCTTTAAAGGCACCCCTAGCATCAATCACACTGCTTTGGCGGTTGGGTCGCTATGATGCGCTAGGCGCAGCGAGAGCGACCTACGCGAAATGCAGTGCGCTCGACGGTGCTGTTTTACACCAGCAACCTCTCCTCTAGCATATCAACAACGGTCTAGCTCTGTCCAAACCCTACCCTGAGGATCTTACGAAAACAGCAGTCGCTATGAATCATGTAACCCACTCCAAAATTTTCCCCAAAGCTATAACAGCGGATACGACCCTGGAGATGCTGGTGGACCAATATTTCACCGCTTATAATTCAGCGCGCCTGCGGGAAGCCTGTCATCTTTTATGTGAGCAAGTTTTGCAGCCTGGCGTTACGGTGGGCTTAAGTTTAGCAGGGGCACTAACCCCAGCTGGCCTCGGCACGTCGATTATTGCGCCCCTAATGTCAGCAGGTCTTATAGACTACGTGATTAGCACGGGAGCAAACCTATACCATGACCTCCACTATGGCCTGGGCCATAGCCTCCACTGTGGGCATCCCCATCTAGATGATCAGCAGCTGCGGGCCGAGGGCGGTATCCGCATCTACGACATCGTTTTTGACTACAGCGTTCTGCTAGAGACCGACGCCTTTGTGCGCAACGCCTTGAGGGCTAAACCGTTTCAACGGCGGATGGGGACGGCAGAATTCCACTATCAGCTCGGCTACGCCATTGCCCAGGTGGAGGCGCAGCGCGGCGCGGCGCAGGCCTGCCTGCTAAGCACCGCCCATCAATGTGGTGTCCCCATTTATACCTCATCCCCTGGCGATAGCTCCATCGGCATGAATGTTGCGGCCCTGGCCCTGGCAAATTCTGGTCAATCAAAACTGGTGCTAGACCCCGCCATCGACGTGAATGAAACGGCAGCGATCGCCTACGGAGCTAGATTCGCGGCGGCCCCTGGCACTAACCAGACGGCAGGGACAGGAAAAAGCGCCGTCCTTATCTTGGGGGGCGGCAGCCCAAAAAACTTTTTGCTGCAGACCCAACCCCATCTCCATGAGGTCTTAGGACTACCGGAGCGGGGCCACGACTACTTCATTCAAATTACCGATGCGCGCCCCGATACCGGCGGCCTGTCTGGGGCGACTCCCAGCGAAGCAGTGAGCTGGGGCAAGCTCGACCCCGGAAAGCTGCCCAGCAGCGTCGTCTGCTATACCGATAGCACCATTGCCCTTCCCATTTTGGCGGCCTATGCCCTCAAGCGCTGCCCGCCCCGCCCCCTCAAGCAGCTCTATCACCAGCGCAGCGATCTGCTGGCTAAGCTGCAGGCCGATGCCCATCCCCTATAAGAAAATCGTTGTAAGAAAACCGTCAGGATTTAGCGCTCCGTGGCAGGATTAGAATACAAGACGTATACGGAAAGTAGCTTAACTATGCAGCGCTTAGCTTTACTTGGTGTAGCAATGGGAGTGGGCGTCGTTGGGCAAATGGCCATGCCGCCCGCTGCGATCGCTGGCCTCTTTAACAGCGGCGGCTCCGTCAGCGCCGGGGATTACAGCGATTGTGCAGAGGACCTTGTGGAGGCTGGGGTAACCGCCACCAAGGCGGCTGATCTCTGTGCCGCCGCCTTCGATCCAGACGAGCTGGCCGACTGCGCCACTGATATCGGCGAGGGGACCACCCTGTCAGCCGACGCGGCGCTAGCCGGCTGCATCCGGGTGCGCCGCCCGGAGGAGCTGGCCGACTGTGTGGTGGATGTGGACGGGGCATTTGAGGCAGTGACCGCAGAAGCAGCTCTCGGCTACTGCACTCGCAGTTTGGTTCCTGAGCGCTTTGCCGACTGCGCCACTGGCCTTGAGGATACGCTTGGAGATGCCGCAGATCTCGGTCCTCAGGGCATTATGGATACCTGCATTGACGGGGATTACACCGCTGGCGAGCTGTTTATCCCAGGCCTGCAGGCGACGGAGGTAGTTTCCCCCGATGCCACCATGCCCGAGGTGAATTTGGACGACCTCGAGGTGCAGTAACCCAGAGACGGCTCCCACCAGCAATCTGCGTGGTGACAATTCGCGTAGGGAAGGGAGGGCAGTGCCCTCCCTTCAATCGTGGCTGAGTACCGCTACAAGCGCCTTTGAATATTGCGTGAGTGCACCTGAGGCAAGCCGCCTAAGCCACTACAAGGACTCTTCAGTGACCGGCTCGGTGGCCGGCTCGGTGGCGGCATTGGTCGGGACTGCCAGGCGATTGGCCTGACGGTCCGCTTGACGTCGCCAGCGGCTCACCCAGTTGCGGCAGCTAGGGCCGCTGCTGTCAATTTCTTTACTCGCGCGGCAGCGCTCCCAGGCAATCTGATTGGCCAAACTTACAGGGAGCTGGGCCTGCTGCTGCAGCGCCTGGTCAAATAGGAAAATGCTCTCGTCAAGCTCTCCCTGAAGCCGCAAAATTTGGGCTTTGAGGTAGAACAGGTCGGGATTCTCCGGGGTCTGCTGGAGGGCCCGGTTTACCGCGCTGACTGCCTCATCGTAGCGGTTGAGGTCGCGGTGGGCGATCGCCAGTCCTCGGTTGACGAGATAGCCCGGTGCCCCATAGCGACTGAATTTATCTACCGCCTCATCGGGGCTAGAAAAGGGCAGGTTCACCGCCAAGATCAAATCCATATAGCCCCGAATCAGATTTAGCTCTGGGTCGTCGGGGGAGATCTCTGCCGCCTGGTCAAAGTGGTCAAACACTAGCCGCAGTTTGTTGAGCACCAAGGGGGTCGCTCTCACCGTGTCTTGGGTGGAGAGGGCATGGGCACCTTCCATGAAGTGTCCTACCGCGCTGTAGATATGGCCCCGCAAGGGGTCTTGCTCTAATAGCTGAGTGGCGCTGCTGAGGGTCTGGTCGGCTTCGGTGCCCAGAGTGCCCCAGTCTTCGTTGAGGTAGGCCAGGGTAGCCTGCATCGCGTGGGTAATCGGCTCGCTTTCGCTGGCCTCCTCCAGCAGGGCCTCGGCTTGGCGGTAGTCCCCCTGCTCAAACAGGGCGCTAAAGGCAGCTTCTGCCGCCGGATCGATGACGCGGGGGCCCTCAGGGCGGAAGGGGTCAGCCGTGGCAGGGGAGGTGGCGATCGCCACTGCGGCAGCGCTAGCCAGTAGAGAGAGGCAGCGCATCCAAGAAAAAAAATGTGATGACATAGCGGAGTAGCTAAAAGAATTCACTATAATCAGCCAGATAGAGAAGGCGACTCGACTTCAATTTTAAGAGCTGCTGCTGACAGGTGCCTGTGGGGGTGGTCAGTGAAGAAACTAGACCTGGCAGATGAACTTGCCAATGCATTAGGTCGTATCCCAATTTAATCTCCAGTCCATAACCAGGCCAGCTCGAGCTCAAACCCAGGTAAGACAGGTTCTCCAGAAAGCTGCTCTGGTCTAACTAATGTCGTCACCTCACCTGGCTCGTACACCTCCACCCGCTCGTCCGCCTGGTTAATCAACCACCCCAGACGAATTCCCGCCTGGCTATATTCGCGCATCTTATCCCGCAATGTCTGTAGCCTATCGGTGGGAGAGCGCAGCTGCAGAACAAAATCGGGACACAGGGGCGGAAATTTCTGGCGCTGCTCTAGCGTCAGCGCCAGCCAGCGGTCCCTCGCCACCCAGGGCTATTTCATTCTCATGAAGACCTGAATGTGCTAGAGTTCCAGGCTATAGCTCCTCCCCTTAGACACGCCGTGAGCCTCTCCTCTCAGCCTTCATCAAAACGAATCGAAATTCTAGAAGCGTTTGCCGACATC
>JBCCAG010000397.1:0-4399 GCA_039814955.1 Cyanobacteria bacterium P01_A01_bin.135 | reverse complement strand
GGGTGGTGAAAAACGTAGCGGGCTACGACCTGATGAAGCTGATGACGGGCTCTTGGGGAAGTTTAGCGGTGATCAGCGAAGTGACCCTGCGCACCTACCCCCAGCCTGCCGCCTCTAAAACCCTGGTGATGACGGGCGCTGCCGATACCCTAGCCACGCTGCTGTCGCAGCTGCTCAAGTCGCGCCTTACCCCCACTGGTCTCACCTACGTCAATGCCGCTACCTTGGGCTGGCTGAGGGAGCAAGCGGTGGCGGCACCTGCCCTACTGGTGCGGGTCCAAAGCGTAGCTGTGGGCGTGGAAACCCAAATTGACACCCTCAGCCAGTGGGCAGCGGCGCTGAATCTGACGGCGGAACCACTGGAGCAGGAGGCCGAGCAAATCCTGTGGGAGCGGCTGCAGCAGCGCCGCGATCGCGCTACCCTCAGCGCTCAAAATAATTTGGTGACGGCAAAAGTGGGGGCGCTACCCGACGGGGCGATCGCCACCCTAGAAACGTTGGAAGCCATGGTGCCCGTGATGGCTGCTGTGTCTCACGGCGCTAGCGGCCTGGGTTGGGTAGCCCTAGACCTCGAAAAAATTGAGCAGGTGGCCGCCGCTAGAGCGCTCTACCAGAAGCAAAAGGGCTTCTTCTCGGTGATGGAAGCGCCCTTAGACTGGAAGCAATCGCTGGACATCTGGGGCTATACCGGCAATGCCCTCACCCTAATGCGGCGCATTAAGCAGCAGTTCGACCCGCAAAACAGCCTCAGCCCCGGGCGGTTTCTTGTGTAAGGATGAAAGCATAGCCTAAACAGCTACTGGCACGCCCCAACAGCGATATCTACCCCACAAAACGATATGACTGCCGCCCCCCCCCAAGGCTTTGACCCCCAAAACCCGCCTAACCCCGACCTGATTGACGCCTGCGTCCACTGCGGCTTTTGCCTCACTACCTGCCCCAGCTACCGGGTATTGGGTACCGAAATGGACTCCCCTCGGGGGCGCATCTATTTGATGGATGCGGTCAACGAGGGACAAATTGACCTGGCCGGCACCACTGCCCAGCACTTCGACTCCTGCCTGGGCTGCTTGGCCTGCGTCAGCTCCTGCCCCTCCGGCGTCCGCTACGATCGCCTCATCGAGTCTACCCGCGCCCAGGTGGCCCGCAACCAGCCCCGCTCCTGGCGCGATCGCTTCCTGAGAGCCCTGATCTTTAATCTATTTCCCTACCCCCAGCGGCTACGGGCGCTGCTGGTGCCGCTGCTGCTCTATCAGCGCAGTGGCCTACAGGATTTAATTCAGGCCACCCCAATCCTCAAGCGGCTCTCCCCCCAACTGGCTGCCATGGACGCCTTGCTGCCCCAAGTGCCTGCCGCCGCCTTTCGCGCCCCCCTTCCGACCCGCATTCCCGCTCAGGGGGAGCGGCGCTACCGGGTGGGGATGATTCAGGGCTGTGTCCAGCGGCTGTTCTTTTCTGAAGTCAATGACGCTACGGTGAGAGTCTTGACGGCCAACGGTTGCGAGGTCTACATCCCAGAAGAGCAGGGCTGCTGCGGGGCGCTGCCTCAGCACCAGGGGGAGGTGCCCCAAGCCGAGGATTTAGCCCGGCGCATGGTCGATAGCTTTGCGAACTTAGACCTAGACGCCATCATTATCAACGCGGCAGGCTGTGGCCACACCCTAAAAGAATACGGCCACATGTTGCAGGACGACCCAGAATACGCCCAGAAGGCGGCGGATTTCGCTGACAAGGTGCGGGACGTGCAGGAGTTCTTGGCCTCGGTCCGCCTCACGGCCCCCCTAACGCCGCTGCAGGATGAACCCTTCCCCGTGGTTTATCAAGACGCCTGTCATCTACTGCACGGCCAGAAAATCAGCCTGCCGCCCCGCCAGCTGCTGCGGCAGATTCCTGGTGTAGAGCTGCGGGAGCCCATCGATGCGGCGCTCTGCTGCGGGAGCGCAGGGGTATACAACATGCTGCAGCCGGAGGTGGCCGCAGAGCTAGGGCAGCAGAAGGTAGAGAACCTGCTGAACACGGGGGCAGCGGCGATCGCTTCTCCTAATCCTGGCTGCGCCCTGCAAATTCAGCAGCATTTGCGGCTGCGCAACCAGCAGGTGCCCGTTTTTCACCCCATGATGCTGTTGGACTGTTCCATCCAGGGTAAGGCGATCGCGGAGTATTGCAGTGCTCCCGTATCCGGCTAGCGATTACCAGTTTTGTCAACGGTGGATTCTCCGGGCCTTTACAGCTGTGTTGGAATAGAGCAATAGCGACGGGGCGATCGCGCCAAAAGAGCGGCACATCGGCGGGAATAGTGCATAATAGGGATGTAGAATACTGCATTCCGACCAGCTTTAAACAGATCAGGAACGGTGTGTCGCCTTGGCCGAGTGATCAAAGCAGCGCTTTGGGGCTTGGTGTCGGGCTAACTGCACGCTGACGAGTGCATCGATTCCGTTGGCTAGACCGTATCAACCAGCTGTGGAACTGGGTGGCAGGAACCGCTGCTCGCCTCCGTAGTCGCCCATACTAATGGGCCGGTTGCCGATGCCGGTTTTTCCGGCACGATATTCCGTCTTTCAATAGTTAAGTTGACTTGTCCAACGATGCAAAAAGTACTCTTTTTTCTCAGCGAGCTAAACCAGGACGATATCAATTGGTTAATTCAGACCGGGGAGCGCCGCGATATTTCCTCTGGAACCGTGCTGATCTGGGAAAACAAAGCGGTGGAAACCCTCTACATCATGCTGCAGGGAACAGTGGTTGTTTCCATTGCTGCTATGGGCGATAAGGAAATTGCGCGGCTCCACAGCGGCGATATTGTGGGCGAAATGTCCTTCGTTGAAGACCGGCTTCCCTCCGCAACCGTTAAGACCTTTGAGCCCTCTATTGTGCTGGCCCTGCCGCGGGCCGCGCTGACGCAAAAGATTAACCAAGATGTCGGATTCGCGGCTCGGTTCTACCGGGCGCTAGCGATTTTGCTCTCTAGTCGCCTGCGGGGCACGGTAAAGCAGTTGGGCTACCCTAATCAGTCAGGGCCAAGTGACGCCACGCCGCCCGCCTCCGATGACTTCAGCCTCGCTGAGGTTCGGTTTTCTCACCTGCTGGAGCAGTTCGGCGTTAGCGCAGTGGCAGCGTCGCTGTCGGACGCTTAGTCGGACGCGTAATCTGGAGGATCGCTTGATTGTCGATGGCGCTACGGCAGCTAAAGCGCTCAAAGTACTGCCGGACTGTAGGCGTAAACTGCGGAAATTTAAACTGCGCATCGCCATGGGCAATGTCGGCCCACAGGTAGCGCAGCGCCGGCAGCAGCGCTGTGGCCGCTGCCTCATCTAAACTGAGAGGGTCGTCCGTCAATAGCCGCTTAATGAATGGATAGGAGCGATCGCCCATAAACTCCCGCGATTGCTGCTGCAGATCTTCGACTCCGGGGATGCGCTGTACCCGATGGGTTTCGATCCGCAGCTCCCCCGCCCCCGCTTCCGCTTCACGGTAATGCAGTACCCGAAACGGGTGGGGATAGCTGACGGTAGAGCCGGTGGCGATGTCGTAGATTGGCCTGGTTCCGCTGAAGTGAGCGACATCTTGCACGTGCAGATGGCCCGTGAACACAAGCTGCACCCCATGCCGCGACAAAATCTCCAGCAGCGCCGGAGCATTTTCGAGCATGTAGCGCTGTCCCAGCCGGCTTTGAGACTGCCCTGGCAGGTGCTCGAGCACGTTGTGGTGCACCATCACTATCACCAGCTCGTCGCCAGACTCCTCTAGGGTCTGAGTCAGCCACTCTAGCTGCGCGGCGTCTAGCCGGCCCCGGTAGGTCTGGGTATCCCCTTCAAAGAAGATAGAGTTAAGGCCAATCAGCCGCACCCCGGGCGCAACGAGCTGACTGTAGTAGAGCTGGTCAGTATCGGCGTAGCCATGGGCGGCGTAGCAGCGGCGGAAGTCAGCAGCACTGATGGTCTGGGCAGTACCAGCCGGGGTAACAATGTCGTGGTTGCCGGGTATGACGTAGACGGGGTAGGGTAACTGCCCCAGTCGCTGCGCTAGCCAGCGGTGGTTATCCACCTCGCCATCTTGGGTCAGGTCGCCGCACAGCAGCAGCAGGTCCAGGTTTAGGCTGCTCAAGGTTGCCAGGGCTGCTTCAAAAGCGGCCACGCTGTACTCCGTGCGATGGAACCGATTTGTGGTGGGGGGAACCGTGTGGGGCAGGGCGATGTGGAGATCGGTGGCCACGCCGAAGCGGAGGTCTATCATGGGGCTGGGCCTAGGTGCGCTGAAGATTCCTCTCCATTGTAAGAGGCTACTCCTTCACCGCCAGCAGGCTTGCCTCAAAGTCTTGGGCGATCGCCGCTAAATCAATGTCCGGGTTGCCCGTCACGCTCAAAGTCGCTACCCGCCCCACGCTAGACGGGTCAGG
>JBCCAG010000942.1:0-1563 GCA_039814955.1 Cyanobacteria bacterium P01_A01_bin.135 | reverse complement strand
GCATGTCGCAGAAGCACTGGCAGTAGCGCTTAGCCCGTTTCAGTCACCAGCTTGCTGGGGAACGCCAAGACGTCCCCGGCAATTTTTATTGCTATATGATCGACTGATACGCTACTCTACACATTCTTCAATGTGTTGGCCTGACTATGACCTCAACCCACGCTGACTGGCGACAGGGCGCGCTCATCGACCTCACCATCGATAGCCTTAGCGATCGCGGCGATGGGGTGGGGCGCTGGTGCGATCGCGTTATCTTTGTCCCCGACAGCGTGCCGGGAGATAGGCTTTCCGCGCGGCTGCTGCATGTCAAACCCAACTATGCCCAGGGCAAAATCCAAACCCTGGTACAGCCCTCCCCTCACCGCATTTCCCCCGCCTGCATCGTGGCCGACAAATGCGGCGGCTGTCAGTGGCAAACGGTAGCCTACGGCGAGCAGCTGGCGCAAAAGCAGCGCATCGTCACCGAAACCCTGCAGCGCATTGGCGGCCTTGCTAACCCACCCGTGGACCCGGTGATTCCCTCCCCGCCCCTGGGCTACCGCAATAAGTCCACCTATCCCCTGCAGCGGTCGGCAACGGGGCAGGTGCAGGCGGGCTACTACCGCAAAGGCAGCCATAAGCTGGTGAACCTCAACCAATGCCCGGTGCAGGACGAGCGGTTGGACCCCCTGCTGGCGGGCGTCAAGCAAGACATCCAAGAGCGGGGCTGGTCTATCTACAACGAGGCGACTGGGACTGGGGCGCTGCGGCATCTATCGCTGCGGGTGGGACAGCGCACCGGAGAAAAGCTGCTGACGCTGGTATCCCAGACTGACGCCTTAGAAGGGCTGGAGGCCCAGGCCCAGGCCTGGCTAGAGCGCTACAGTCTGGCGGGCGCTTGCATGAACATCAACCAGCAGCGCAGCAACGTCATCTTTGGCCCGACCACCCTTGGGCTAGCTGGACAGACCCATATCACCGAGCGGTTTGCCGGCCTGGAATTTCACATCCGCCCCGCCACCTTTTTCCAAATTAATACGGCCCAGGCAGAGGCCATGCTGACGGTGATGCTAGAGGCACTCAAGCTGCAGGGCACCGAAACCATCATCGATGCCTACTGCGGCGTGGGGACGCTATCGTTACCTCTAGCTCAGCGATCGCGTCAGGTAATTGGCGTCGAGTCTTATGCAGAATCGGTGGCCCAGGCCCGCCACAACGCCGGCCTCAACGGCATTGAAAACGTCAGCTTCTACGCCGAGACGGTGGAGAAGTGGCTCCCTGCCCACCAGCCAGAGACCCGGCCCGATCTCGTCGTCTTAGACCCGCCCCGGCGCGGCTGTGCGCCAGCGGTGGTGGAAGCCTTAGTGCGGCTGCGATCGCCCCAGGTGATCTATATCAGCTGCAACCCGGCGACCCTCGCCCGGGATTTGAGGGGGCTGTGCGCTGGAGGGTACCAGGTAACGCGGGTACAGCCCCTGGACTTTTTTCCGCAGACGCCCCATGTGGAATGCGTCGCCTTTTTGGCGTATGGTCATTAAGCGCGCTGGGATGTAGGCATTGCCCTATCCTAGCTGCTGTACACAG
>JBCCAG010000637.1:0-2898 GCA_039814955.1 Cyanobacteria bacterium P01_A01_bin.135 | reverse complement strand
GCTGCCGTTCTCATCGGCATCTGGCGGCACAACGGAGGTTGCAGAAACCGGCACCCCAAGCTCCAGCTTTTCGCGCACCTGCCGCTCTACATCTTGGGCAAACTCGGGATTCTCTTCCAGGTGCTTGACGGTGTTATCGCGGCCCTGGGCTAGGTTATCGCCGTTGTAGCTGTACCAGGCCCCGCGCCGGGTGATGATGCCGGTCTCCTCCGCCAGGTCCAGGACACAGCCCATAGAGGAGATGCCCTTGCCAAAAATCACGTCAAACTCGGCGATGCGGAAGGGCGGGGCCACTTTGTTCTTAGCTACCTTCATCTTGGCGCGGATGCCATACTCCTCGGTGCCCCGCTTCAGGGTCTGGATACGGCGAATATCCAGGCGCACCGAGGCGTAGAACTTCAGCGCCTGACCGCCTGTAGTCACCTCTGGGTTACCGTAGGAGATGCCGATTTTCTGTCGCAGCTGGTTCAAGAAGATGACGCTGCAGCCCGTCTTGCCGATGTTGCCGGTAATCTTGCGCAGGGCCTGGCTCATCAGCCGCGCCTGCAGCCCCACGTGGGAGTCTCCCATTTCCCCTTCAATCTCAGCCCGGGGCACCAAGGCCGCCACTGAGTCCACCACCACCAGGTCAATGGCGTTGGAGCGAATCAGCTGGTCGACGATTTCTAGGGCAGATTCGCCCGTATCCGGCTGGGACACCAGCAGGTTCTCAATGTCAACGCCCAGATTAGAGGCGTAGTAGGGGTCTAGGGCATGCTCAGCGTCTACAAAGGCCGCAATACCACCGGTTTTTTGAACCTCGGCTAAGGCATGGAGGGCGACGGTGGTTTTACCCGAGCTCTCTGGACCGTAGATCTCGATAACGCGGCCCTTGGGAAGACCACCACCCAGGGCTAAATCTAGGGTCAAGGCTCCGGTGGGAATGGTCTCCACCTTCATGCGACCCGCGTCCCCTAGCCGCATGATGGTGCCTTTACCAAAGTTGCGGTCAATCTGGGTGAGGACGAGGTCTAGCGCTTTTTGCTTCTCAGAGTTGTTGTCGTTGGTCGCTTTAGCCATGCTTGTCTTTGTCTGGGGTGCTTTACTGGGTGCTTACAGTAGAGAGTATCTGTGAAACTGTCTGTACGCCGCTCTTTCCTTACGTCGCTCTTAAGATTTAATGAATACAGCCTAGTCAACACAGCATAGATCGTAGCTTGATTGTCTAACGGTTAGGGTCTACCCTTCGGTGTGGGCCTTCGATGTGACCCATCGGGTTTTGCGGCCTGGCATCAGCGCTAATTCAAGGGCGATCGCCCCTAGGTATTTGGATCAATTGTACTATAAATTTCATCCCCTTGGGGCAGGGGCCACGGCTTAGCTATATTCCGTTACATTCACAATGACCCATATGTCTTGGCAATATTCAGCCGTCGATAGCGACGACGAGCGCTCTTACTTAGACGACTACTTTTCAGACGAGCCGGGCAGCTTGCCCGGTACCCTAGATATTCCAGAGGATTCCCCGTTCCCAAAGATCACCATCATCGACTACAACCCCCAGGAGGCCCAGCGCCATGTGCTGGATGAGCCAGAGCACTGCCAGCCGTACTTGGCCTCCGACACCATTTCCTGGGTGGATGTGCATGGGTTAGGCAGCGAAGATGTGCTCAAGCAGCTAGGGCTGCTGTTCAAGCTCCACCCGCTGATGTTGGAGGATGTGGTCAATGTGCCCCAGCGCCCCAAAATGGAGGAGTATGCCGACCGGCTTTTGATCATCGCCCGTATGGTGCTGCCCACCTCCGATGAGCGGGGCTTTATCAGCGAGCAGGTGAGCTTTATCTTGGGCCCCAACTACCTGCTGACGGTGCAGGAGGAGCCGGAACACGATACCTTTCAGCCCGTACGCGATCGCATTCGCTTTAACCGGGGGGAGGTGCGGCAGCGGGGGGCGGACTACCTGGCCTACACCCTGCTGGACACCATCATCGACGGCTTTTTCCCGGTGCTGGAGGACTACGGCGAGCGCCTAGAAGACCTCGAAGACGCCGTAGTCCTCAACCCCACCCGCCAGACCGTAGAGGAAATCTACGCCGTCAAGCGGGAGCTGCTGGCCCTGCGCCGTGCCATCTGGCCCCAACGGGACGCCATCCACGTGCTGATGCGAGACGGGGGTCACCTGATTAGCCCGGACGTGCGCACCTACCTGCGGGACTGCTACGACCATGCGGCCCAGGTGATGGATATGGTGGAGTCTTACCGGGAGCTGGCGGCCAACCTGATGGAGGTGTACCTCTCCTCGGTGAGCAACCGCATGAACGAGGTGATGAAGCTGCTGACGGTGGTGAGCGGTATTTTTATCCCCTTGACCTTCATCACCAGCCTGTACGGCATGAACTTCGACGACAATGCCTCCCCCTGGAATATGCCGGAGCTGGACTGGCGCTACGGCTACCCAACGGTGCTGCTGGTGATGGTGGCGATCGCCTTGTGCCTGGTGGCTTTCTTTTGGTATCGCGGCTGGTTTGAGAACTATTCCACCATCCGGGCCGACAGCATTAAGCGGCGCCGGCGGCGCTAGCCATAAGAAGCAAGCGGCTGGAGACAATCCCCCCTTTGCCCTAGGTCAGGCTGTGAAAGTTCTCTCATAGGATTGACGCGCCCTAAAGGCCTCAAAAATACCTTGGAAGGAGTAACGTATTTAACGAAGTGACATGCAGGTTCCATTAGAGCTAACCTACCGGGACGTTGAGCGGTCTGAGGCCATAGACGCGCTGATTCAAGAAAAAATCGAAAAGCTAGAGGAGGCCTGCGACCACATCAGCAGTTGCCGGATTGCCATTGAGCGAGCCCACACCCATCCCGACAGCGGCTCCCCGTTTCGGGTGCGCATTGATATGACGGTGCCGCCGGGGCACG
>JBCCAG010000368.1:0-4603 GCA_039814955.1 Cyanobacteria bacterium P01_A01_bin.135 | reverse complement strand
GTGCTCATCGATGCATAGGTAGACAGCGATGATAAACTCTTCGATATCGAACATGGTCTCACCGAGCTAAGGTCTGTTGATTAGCCCTAGCGTATATCGGTGGGACTTTTCCTATTCGTCTAAGTTGCACACCACGTTAGTCGCTAGGATTTCTCTAGCTGCGTCACCGCTAAAGGCTCTATCGGCGGCGCAGCAGCTCGTCGATCAACTGCCCTAGTCTTTGGGCGCTGTCCGTTACCGCTAGGGATTCGGCAGCGATCGCCATTTCCTCTAGGCGCTCGGGGGACTGCAGTAGGGCCAGAACTTTTTGCTCTAGGGTTTGGGCGTCCAGGTCACTCTGCTGGTGCACCTGGGCAGCGCCAGCGGCGGCAAATACGGCGGCATTAAAGGTCTGGTGATTTTCAGCCGCGAAGGGGTAGGGGATCAAGATGGCTGGAGTGCGGGTGATGGCTAGCTCCACCAAGGTACCCGCCCCAGCGCGGCTGATAGCCAAATCAGCCCGCTGCAGCAGCGCCGCCATATTGTCATAAAAGGGACGGTGGATGTAGTGGGGGTAGGCCACCTCTTCCACCTCTGGATCATTCTCCCCCGTCAGGTGGACCACCCAAGCCCCTTCCGCCAGCCAAGGTTTGAGGCATTGCCGCACCAGCCGATTCACCGCCACTGCCCCTTGACTCCCACCCACTACCACAATCAGGGGAGCATCGTCTGGCACGCCCAGTTCTTTCAGGCTCGGCGCTGCATCCTGCAGAAAGGCCGGGCGCACCGGCGTCCCGACACAGATGGTTTTGGCCTTGGGCAGGTGGGCGGCAGCGGCGGAGAAACCCAGCCCCACGGTGCTACACCAAGGGCTCAGCCAGCGGGTCACCTTCCCCGGCAGCGCATTGGACTCATGCAAAATGGCGGGTAGGCCGAGGGAGCGGGCGGCGATGATGGCCGGGGCCGAGATGTAGCCCCCGGTGGTGAATACGCCGTCAAATTCGCCCTGCTTAAGCAGTTGGCGGACCTGGCGCACGGACCCCAGCAGTCTGAAAAACAGCCGCACCCCGCCTAGCCCTAGCGACGTCTGAATACCCTCTAGGTTGACCAGGTGCAGGGGGTATTTTTCGGGCACCAGCCGCGTCTCTAGCCGGTTGGGGACCCCCAACCACTCGATGTCGTAGTCTAGCTGCGCTACTGTGGCGATCGCCGGGAACAGATGCCCACCCGTACCGCTAGCGGCGACTAGTAATTTTTTGGGCTTAGCGCTTGATTCAGCCACAGCGTAAAAATCCCGTTCCTCACAAACTGTCCGTATCGTTACTCAAGCTGCAGTAAAAGTGGAGGGAGATCGCTGCCAATCTCCGTCGGCTTCCACTACAGTGACACTAATAGCTATTTTGCGCCGCCGCCGCGCTGGGTCTATTCACATTACGTTATAAATCCAAAGACGGCTCGCCCTTTTATCTTATCGATACTCACACTATGCGCTTTTCCATATCTTGCTTTGCTAAGGCACATCGCCCGCTAGGGCTTGCGGTTTTGCTGGGACTGGGGGGAGCCTTGGGGTGGGGAAGCGCGGCCCAGGCGCAGACCCCAGCTCCCCTAGTCGATTTTGTACAACAGCTCGACGCGGCTGCCAATGGCGAGAACCTGTCGCAGGTGATGCAGGCCTATAGCGAAGAGATTATCCACAGCGATGGCCTGAGCCACAGCGACATTGAAGAGGCCCTCAGCCAGTTCTGGGAGCAGTACGACAACCTCAGATACAGCACAGACATCACCCGCTGGGAACAGATGGGCAGCGGCTACACCACTGAGACGGAAACTCGCATTACCGGCACCCGAGCGCTGGGTAGCCAATCGCTGCGCCTCACCGCTACCCTCACTGCCCAGCAGGAGATCGTAGACGGGCAGATTGTCAGCCAGACGATTCTAGACGAGGTGAGCCGCGTCACCACGGGCGACAGCCCGCCGACCTTAGAGGTGAACCTGCCAGAGCAGGTGGACATTGGCCAGCAGTTTTACTTCGATGCCATTGTGATGGAGCCTTTAGAGGAGCGGCTGCTGTTGGGGAGCGCAATGGAGGAGTCGGTCAGCGCTGCCAGCTACGGAACTCCCTCGGTGGCAGAGTTTGATCTGCTCTCTTCTGGGGGGCTATTCAAGGTAGGCCGCGCTCCGGCGATGCCGGGGCAGCAGTGGCTGTCAGCAGTGATCATCCGCGATGACGGCATTACCGGGATTACTCGGCGGCTGCAGGTGACGGCGGTGGAATAGTTTTTCCGCTTTTTCCGGGTGAGGGGCCTATGCTGAGAAGACTTATATGGTAGATGCACCCTGATTAAACCCCGGCTTCGGCTGGGGTTTTTTCTTGCCTATTAGAATTCCTCGATTGGATGCTGATTATTTCTAATCTTTCCGGGTGAGGGGCCTATGCTGAGAAGACTTATATGGTAGATGCACCCTGATTAAACCCCGGCTTCGGCTGGGGTTTTTTCTTGTCTGCTGGTTGCGGCTCCGCCACTTAGGATTTTTGGCTTCATGCACCTTCTCGAACAACGGAGCCAAAGATGCCAATTTGGCTAACAGCATCCTGTTGAACCAGAGCGGGTTTTAGAGCTGTTTTAGTATTTCGCCTTTGGTTGCCTCTGACACAGCACATGGAGCATCTGGAAATGGTGCTATTTGAGCAAGCCGATGGTGTCTAGCGGATGGGCAGGCGATCGCGCCCTGAGGGAACCCATACTACCCATCTGGGTATCTGGACATTGAGGTTAGGGGTTGAATCAGCAACGGATGCGATCGCGGTGTTGCACATTAGCGATTAACCTGTGGCCATGCTGCGCAAACGCGAGAAATTGGGCATTTTGGAGACACAGTCGCGTTTGTTCTCAATGGCCCACCGTCCTAATACCAAATGGATATAAAGATGCACATCATGGCTTACTCCCGGCTGTCGCCGTCCCCCTTGCCAAGGGGGACTATAGGGGGTCTCCAATATGTGCAAGCACACATGGAATTGGTATAACAACCGTCGCCGTTCTATCCGCCTGCCGGGATACGATTATTCCGCTTCGGGGCTGTATTTTGTCACGATTTGCACCTACCAACGTCAATGCCTGTTTGGCGCTGTGGTGAATGGGGAGATGCGGTTGAACGATTTGGGGCAGATTGTGGCGGCGGAATGGGTCAGGTCGGCGGATATTCGGCGGGAGATTGAATGTGATGAATGGGTGGTGATGCCGAATCACGTTCACGGCATTGTGCGGATTGTTGCGGGCGGGTTGGATGGTGTGGCGATCGCCAACGCGACAAATGGGTCCGGTGGCAATGCGGTGGATATGGCCGATGGGGTGGCGATCGCCGACGCAATGAACGGGTCCGATGCCGTAATGTCCGATACCGTGATGGATGGGTCCGACGACGTGACGTCCGTTGATTTGATAGACGCGTCCGACACCGCACCATCCGTTGACGTAATGGACGGTTCCGACACCAACGTGACGAATGGGTCCGATAACGTGACGTTCAAAAACATGATGGACGCGTCCGACACCGTCGGGGCGCCCGGCCGGGCGCCCCTACACGGTTATCCACAAACCGACAACGGCGATCGCGGGCGTCCCCCGTACCAAAATGGCGATCGCGTTCGTTTCCCCACCGGACGTAACCATCGCGTTCGTTCGTCCCCACAATCCGGCGATCGCCCCACGATATCCCCCCGGTCGTTGTCGTCATTCGTGGGCGGTTTCAAATGCTCGGCCACCAAACAAATCAACATCCACCGCAACGCCCGTGGCACCCCGGTTTGGCAACGCAATTATTACGAACGCATCATTCGGGACACCGGCGAATTATTCCGCATCCGCCGGTACATCCGCAACAATCCATTGAATTGGCGTTGAGCGTGTAGGGTGGGCAGTGCCCACCTTACTGGGTGGTTGTGGGGGTGAGGCCCAGCAGGCGGCGTCCGGCATCCCAGAAGCTGGTGATGGGTTTGGGGAGTTCGTCTTGGCAGAGGGCTTTTTCTTCTTCGGTGGCTGCGCCGTAGGTCATGTAGTCACTGAGCCAGGCGCAGCTTTTGGCGATGAGGTCGTCTAGGTCTAAGTTCCAGAGGATGATGGTGCCATCTTCGCTGGCGCTAGCGATGGTCTGACCATCAGGCGAAAAACTCACACCCAAGACCCTACCGCTGTGCCCTTCTAGGGTCTGCAGTTCTCGCCCAGCGGTATCCCACAGCTTCACGCTGCCATCGTCGCCGGCGCTAGCAATCGTTTGGCCATCAGGCGAAAAACTCACACCCCAGACCCAATTGCTGTGCCCTTCTAAGGTTTGCAGTTCCCGCCCAGCGGTATCCCACAGCTTCACGCTGCCATCGGTGCTGGCACTAGCAATCGTTTGGCCATCAGGCGAAAAACTCATACCCAAGACAAGACTGCTGTGCCCTTCTAGGGTCTGCAGTTCCCGCCCAGCGGTATCCCACAGCTTCACGCTGCCATCGGCGCTGGCGCTGGCAATCGTCTGGCCATCAGGGGAAAAACTCACACTATTGACCCAACTGCTGGGCCCTTCTAGGGTCTGCAGTTCCCGCCCAGCGGTATCCCACAGCTTCACGCTGCCATCG
>JBCCAG010000733.1:0-2448 GCA_039814955.1 Cyanobacteria bacterium P01_A01_bin.135 | reverse complement strand
CAGCCAAAAACTCGGCAATTTTTGGGTCCTCACTGCCCTGATTCAAAAAGCACTGGTGCATAGAAATCAGCATCGCCACCCAGCGGCCTTTGTACAGCGCCTCGTCAGCGTGGCGGCGCAGCTGCGCTACCGAGGTGCTGCGCTGCAGGGTAAAGTCTAGCGGCGCGCCAGCGTCGGTGAGCTGGTCCTCTTCCCACTCTTTTTCTAAGTCGTCATGGTGGGCAATGGCGGCGATGGTTTCGTACAGGCGGTGGGATTTGCAGGTAAAGTCCCAATGTCCGGCGATTTGCGCTGCCAGGAGGGCGTGGGCGCGGTGGTAAATAATTTCCCAGCCGTCACACTGTAGATTAACAATCATGATTAGGGCTATTCAGTACGTATTCCATTGCCAAGGGCGTTAGCCAGGCCACTGCCCGCTGCACCAGGGCCCGGTCTTCGGCATTCCACTTGCGGGGCTGGTCAAACATACAGGGCTGCAGCACTCCCCAAAGCTGCCGCTCGGTTCCCAGATGGGTATGGACCAGGGCCCGGTGGCCAAAGTTCTCCGCCTCAAACTTGCGGTTCAGCACATCGGGGCTCGCGGTTTCTACGTCTTCCACAAAGATGCTGGGCTCAAGGGCCAGCGCCGCGGCAAACATGGGGTCTTCGTCCGCCAGGCCTTCGGGTTCGGGCTTCCACTGAGGGTCATAGACCAGAGGGATATCGCTGCTGCGCCGCCAGCAAAAGGGCACCCGGCCCTGACGGGTCTTGGGGCAGCGGAGATAGATAAAGATGCGATCGCACCGCAGCTGCTGACCTAGGTAGGGCAATATCGCCTCCATCACCTGGGCCGGCGACATATTCTCGTGCAGGTGATCCCACAGCTGGCGGGTAAATGTATTACTGGGGTTCGCTGCTACCATATGCTCTCTGGTTGAGTTCTCTGGGCCATTAGCTAATGACGGCTTGTTTATGAGACTAGCGAGTGGGGGGGCTGGCAGACCTTGCCCTTTAGAATGATTCCCCGGTTTCGGTGGGTATGATAGTTTCTGCTGGGAGTGGCGGGGCTGAAAGATGGGGCAGCGGTGGCGATGGCAGGGCTGGCGAATTGCGGTGCTGGGGATACTGGCTTGCCTGATGGTGCTAGTGAGTACTCCTATGGGGGCCCAAGAGGCGGAGGTACCAATGGAGGCAGCCGCCCCGGCAGCCCCGGCGGCTTCAGCGACCGATTCCTACTTTGCCGATGTGCTAGTGCGAGGGCGCCCGATTTTTCAAGTGGGGGCCCTGGCCACCATTGACGCCCAGGCCCGGGCAGCGGTGATTAACCGGCGCATCACCAGCTTACTCACCAGCACTGACACCCCGGATGCCGCTACGGTTGAGATCAGCGAGGCGAGCGACCTAGCCACCATACGGGTGAACAACCGGGTGATTATGACCGTCACTGAGCAGGATGCCGACGACTTTGGTCTGGGCTTAGAAGCGCTGGCGGAGCGGTGGACCGAGGAGCTGAACCAGGCGTTTGACAAGCCGCCTCTGGTGGTGGATGTGGCCCAGCGGCTCAATACCACGGTACGGCAACTGCTGGGCAGCGGGGTAGACAAGCTCCCGGCCCTAATCGGGGCGCTGATTGTGGCCCTGGCGACCTGGGCGATCGCGGCTTTGGTGCGTTACGCCGCCTTTACCTGGGCGCAGCAGACCGAAGGCGATCGCAGTACGGAGGTGCTGGTGGGCCGCTTGGGCTACGGAGCGGTGTGGGTTCTGGGGGCGGTGATTGCCCTGGGGGTGATGGGGCTGGATTTTGGGGCGCTGCTGGGGGCCCTGGGGCTGACCAGCGTGGCCATCGGCTTTAGCCTCAAAGACGTGCTCAGCAACTATATTTCTGGGGTGATTTTGCTGGCGGCGCGGCCCTTCCGCTTGGGGGATCAGGTGGTAATTGACGACTACGAGGGCACCATCACCCAAATTCAGCTGCGGGCCACCACCATGCGTACCTACGACGGGCGGCTAGTGTACATCCCCAATCAAGAGGTATTTCAGGCCAGCGTCACCAACAACACCGCCTCTCCCCTACGCCGCAGCTCGGTGATTGTGGGCATCGACTACGACGAGGAAATTTCCCAAGCGCGGGAGGTGATTATCCGCGGTCTAAAGGAGATTAAGGGGGTGGCCCCTGACCGACCAGTGGATGTGCTGGTGAGCGAGCTGGCGGCTAGTACGGTGAACTTGGAGGTGCGCTTTTGGGTGGATTCCTATCGGGGGGAGTTTTTGCAGACTACCTCGCGGGTGGCGCAGGATATCAAAGAGTCTCTGGAGCGGGCGAATATCAGCATGCCCACCGAAATCTACACCCTGTCGTTTAGAAACAACAAGCCCATCACCCTCAATGCCATGACTCAGGCGCGAATTTCGGAGGGGTCATTTCCCGAGGGGCCGATTGAGGATGGGCAGCAGGGATAGTTTGGCTGT
>JBCCAG010000373.1:0-4550 GCA_039814955.1 Cyanobacteria bacterium P01_A01_bin.135 | reverse complement strand
ATTTGTTACCGCGTCAGCAGAGGAAAGGTCTTGGGTCCGGTAGAATAGCTAAGTTTCGTTTTCCTTCGCCGTAGCAGCCTGCTGCACTATCGCCTCATGACTGTTGACCTCACCCACCGGACGGTTCGACCCATCGGGGCCTACGCGCTCCATGGCCTGACTTCTACCCCTACAGGACTGCTGGCCCTAGATGCGGTGCGGGGCTATCTCTTACAAGTCGATCCAGCCACCGACGACAGCCGCATTCTCAATCCTCACCAGACAGAGGCTTTTCTCGATGGCACCGGCCTAGCGGTATGGGATGATACCCTGTGGTTCGCCAAAGACAACACCGTTTTCTGCTGCCGCATTCCCAGCCTCGAACCAGAGCCCTTTGTGCGGCTGCCCTACCCCGCTAACGGCGTGGCGGTTACCGAAACGGTCGTCTATGTCGCTTGCCAAAAGTATGGCTACATCCAGGTCTATGCCCGCGATAGCGGCGAGCTCGTGACGCGGTTCCCCTGCCCTGGGATTGGTGCTGAGACCTTAACCATTCAGGCAGATCACCTGTGGGTGTGCGATCGCGATGAGCAGACGGTCTACTGCATGGATCGGGCCACCGGGGCCATTCACTTCAGCCTGTTGACCCCCTTTAGAACGCCTTCGGGCATTGCTTTTCATGGGGGAGGGGAGGAGAGCGATGGGGGGCGCTGCTACTTAGCCTACGCCTTTGAAGAGCCCTACATCCGCGATGACCCCAACGCAGAAGATCCCCACCAGCTCACCTTCCGCGATCGCACCTTCATCCACCCGCTGCACATCTACCGCAACCCCGACGGCCACGCCACCCTATCCAACGGCTACCTGGTGGAGATGTCCTACGTCGAAGAGCTGCTGCCCCTGGACGACCTCACCCTCACCAATTTGGAGTGGCGCATTGCCCTGCCCTCAGATACTGCCCGGCAGCGAGTCCGCCAGGTGGAGCCTGTGGGCATGCCCTTCACCGAAGAGGTGCAAAAGGGACAGCGGGTGGCGGTGTTTAAGTTCCCGGTGCTGAAGCCCGACGAGCGGCGGCTGTTTGGCTGGCGAGCCACCCTAGAGGTATACAGCATCAAGTACCAAATCACGCCCTCCATGCTGGATGCCGCCAAGGACACGGCCCCACCGGAGGCCCTGCAGGACTATCTAATTGATAACGATGACTTGGCGATGGACCAGCCGGTGATTCGGCAGGCGGCGGTGGAGGCCATCGGCTCAGAAACTAACGTGCTGCGGCAGATGCTCAAAATCCGCAACTACGTCTACGATCGCCTCTCCTACGGCATTAAGCCCCACATCGACACGCCGGATGTGGCCCTGGAGCGGGGGGTGGGCTCCTGCGGGGAATATGTGGGGGTGCTGCTGGCCCTAGCGCGGCTGAACGGCATCCCCTGCCGCACCATTGGCCGCTATAAGTGCCCGCCTCACCCGGAGCAGCGGGGCCTGCCCCTAGAGCCCGAATTCAACCACGTGTGGCTGGAGTTCTACGCGCCGGGCATCGGCTGGCTGCCCATGGAGTCCAACGTAGACGATGTGCAAGAGCGCGGGCCTTACCCAACGCGATTTTTCATGGGGCTGTCTTGGTACCACCTGGAAATCGGCAAGGGCATCTCGTTTGAGAAGATTAAGGCGGCGGATAAGCCAGAGGAGACTTCCATCGGAGATTTGGCCCTCAACCATATTCGCTTTCGGGTGCTGGAGGAGCTAGCCCCAGGCCCTACGCCCTAGATCCACAGGTGAGCTTCCAGCGAATCTCCTGGTAGGGTGCCTCCTTGAGCGCCGCCGTCAGCGCCTCATTCGATTCAAACTGGAGCTGGCTTAAGTAGCAGGCATCCACCGCCACCTCAAAGGCGTCCGGCGCAAAGGGCCAGGGCTGAATGCACACCGCCCCCGAATCAAGCTGGTAGAGGTGATGCTCCTTCCCCTCTGGGCCGGTGGTGACCTCCAGCTTGCGACCGCTGTCCGGCACCTGCCGCTGACAGAGAATTAGGGAGAGGCGATCGCACCAGCGCATGAAGTTGTAGGCGTAGTCTGCCTCATCTTCGCTGATGTCTAGCTCCTGCCGCCACTGGGCCTGCCGCTCCTGCTGCGCAGCCAAAAACTCGGCAATTTTTGGGTCCTCACTGCCCTGATTCAAAAAGCACTGGTGCATAGAAATCAGCATCGCCACCCAGCGGCCTTTGTACAGCGCCTCGTCAGCGTGGCGGCGCAGCTGCGCCACCGAAGTGCTGCGCTGCAGGGTAAAGTCCAGCGGCGCGCCGGCATCGGTGAGCTGGTCCTCTTCCCACTCTTTCTCCAGGTCATCGTGGTGGGCGATGGCGGCGATGGTTTCGTACAGGCGGTGGGATTTGCAGGTAAAGTCCCAATGTCCGGCGATTTGCGCCGCCAAGAGGGCATGGGCACGGTGGTAAATAATTTCCCAGCCGTCACACTGTAGATTAACAATCATGATTAGGGCTATTCAGTACGTATTCCATTGCCAAGGGCGTTAGCCAGGCCGCTGCCCGCTGCACCAGGGCCCGGTCTTCGGCATTCCACTTGCGGGGCCGGTCAAACATAGAGGGCTGCAGCACCCCCCAAAGCTGCCGCTCTATCCCTAAATGGGCATGGACCAGCGCCCGGTGGCCAAAGTTCTCCGCCTCAAATTTGCGGTTCAGCACATTGGGGCTCGCGGTTTCGACGTCCTCCACAAAGATGCTGGGCTCAAGGGCCAGCGCAGCGGCGAACATGGGGTCTTCGTCCCCTAGGCCTTCGGGCTCCGGCTTCCAGTGGGGGTCGTAGACGAGGGGAATCTCGCTGCTGTGCCGCCAGCAAAAGGGCACCCGGCCCTGGCGGGTCTCAGGACAGCGCAGATAGACAAAGATGCGATCGCACCGGAGCTGCTGACCCAGATAGGGCAAAATCGCCTCCATCACCTGGGCCGGCGACATATTCTCGTGCAGGTGATCCCACAGCCGGCGGGTAAATGCATTGCTGGAGTTAGCTGCTACCATACGCTCTCTGGTTAAGTTCTCTGGGCCATTAGCTAGTGACGGCTCCTTATGAGACTAGCGACTTGAGGGGATGGCGGACCTTGCTCTTTAGAATGATTCCCCGGTTTCGGCGGGTATGATAGTTTCTGCTGGGAGTGACAGGGCCAAAATATGGGGCAGCGATGGCAGGGCTGGCGGATTGCGGTGCTGGGGATACTGGCTTGCCTGATGGTGCTAGTGGGCACTCCTGTGGGGGCGCAAGAAGCCGAGTTGCCTGTGGAGGCGGCGACCCCAGCGGCCTCAGTGGCCTCAGCGACCGATTCCTACTTTGCCGATGTGCTGGTGAGGGGCCGCCCGATTTTTCAGGTGGGTGCCCTGGCAACTATTGACGCCCAGGCCCGGGCAGCGGTGATTAACCGGCGCATCACCAGCTTGCTCACCAGCACCGACACCCCGGATGCCGCTACGGTTGAGATCAGCGAGGCGAGCGACCTAGCCACTATACGGGTGAACAACCGGGTGATTATGACCGTCACCGAGCAGGATGCCGACGACTTTGGTCTGGACTTAGAAGCGCTGGCGGAGCGGTGGACCGAGGAGCTGAACCAGGCGTTTGACAAGCCGCCTCTGGCGGTGGATGTGGCCCAGCGGCTTAATACCACGGTACGGCAACTGCTGGGCAGCGGGGTAGACAAGCTCCCGGCCCTAATCGGGGCGCTGATTGTGGCCCTGGCGACCTGGGCGATCGCGGCTTTGGTGCGCTACGCCGCCTTTACCTGGGCGCAGCAGACCGAAGGCGATCGCAGTACGGAGGTGCTGGTGGGCCGCTTGGGCTACGGAGCGGTGTGGGTTCTGGGGGCGGTGATTGCCCTGGGGGTAATGGGGCTAGATTTTGGGGCGCTGCTGGGGGCCCTGGGGCTGACCAGTGTGGCCATTGGTTTTAGCCTTAAAGATGTGCTCAGCAACTATATTTCTGGGGTGATTTTGCTGGCGGCCCGGCCCTTCCGCTTGGGGGATCAGGTGGTAATTGACGACTACGAGGGCACCATCACCCAAATTCAGCTGCGGGCCACTACCATGCGCACCTACGACGGGCGGCTAGTGTACATCCCCAATCAAGAGGTATTTCAGGCCAGCGTCACCAACAACACTGCCTCTCCCCTACGCCGCAGCTCGGTGATTGTGGGCATCGACTACGACGAGGAAATTTCCCAAGCACGGGAGGTGATTGTTCGCGGTCTAAAGGAGATTAAAGGGGTGGCCCCCGACCGACCGGTGGATGTGCTGGTGAACGAGCTGGCGGCTAGTACGGTGAACTTGGAGGTGCGCTTTTGGGTGGATTCCTATCGGGGGGAGTTTTTGCAGACTACCTCGCGGGTGGCGCAGGATATCAAAGAGTCTCTGGAGCGGGCGAACATTAGCATGCCCACCGAAATCTACACCCTGTCGTTTAGAAACAACAAGCCCATCACCCTCAATGCCATGACTCAGGCGCGAATTTCGGAGGGGTCATTTCCCGAGGGGCCGATTGAGGATGGGCAGCAGGGATAGTTTGGCTGT
>JBCCAG010000641.1:0-2875 GCA_039814955.1 Cyanobacteria bacterium P01_A01_bin.135 | reverse complement strand
GCAAGACCTTGGCGAAGACGGGCGCGGTGCGGGACGGCGGCTCCTTTGAAGAGCGGTTCGGCAACATTGTGGTGTGGAACTCGACCATGGGGGAGAACACCTACCTGGTGCAGAAATGGAATGAGTTCATCGCGTCGTAGCGCCCTATGAACAGCCTCTGGAACACCATCAAGCCCTACCTTCTCGTCACCCCTCAAACGGTGGTGTTCCTGCTGTTTCTGGTGTTTCCCCTTGTCCTCATCGGCGTGGTCAGCTTTTGGGAATTCAACGGCTACGCCATGACCCCCGCCTTCACCTGGGCCAACTACGCCGGTATCTTTGGCTCCGATGTGGCCCTGCGCACCTATCTCAATACCTTTAAGTATGTGGCCCTGGTGTGGGCGATCGCCCTGGGATTGGCCTTTCCGGTGGCCTACTTTTTGGCCTTCCACGTGGAGAGCCTGCGCTGGAAGGTGGTGCTGTTTTTGGTGTGTACCATTCCCTTTTGGACCTCCAACATCATCCGCAATATTTCCTGGGTGCCGCTGCTGGGGAAGCAGGGGCTGGTGAACCAGGTGCTGCAAGCGCTGGGGCTAATCGACGCGCCCCTGGAGTTTCTGCTCTACTCGGACTTTGCGGTGGTGCTGGGACTTGTGCACCTATACACCTTTTTCATGATTGCGCCGATATTCAATAGCTTGATGCGCATTGACCGCAGCTTGATCACCGCGGCCCAGGATATGGGGGCCTCTGGGTGGGGGGTGCTGCGGGAGGTGGTGTTGCCCCTGGCGGCGCCGGGGATCGCCATTGGCTCCATCTTTGTCACCACCTTGGTGATGGGGGAATTCTTGACGGTGCGGCTGATGGGGGGCGGCCAGGCAGCGTCGGTGGGCAAGCTGATCAGCACCCAGATCGGCAGCCTGCAGTATCCGCTGGCGGCGGCGAACGCGGTGGTGCTGCTAGGGGTGACTCTGGTGATGGTGGCGGCGATTTTGCGGGTAGTGGATATTCAAAAGGAGCTGTAGGAGGCACCCATGAACAAGCGGCCTTGGTCTTTTTACCCGCTGGCGGTGTTCTTTGGGCTGTTCGTGCTGTTTCTGTACGGCCCGCTGATCACGATTTTTATTCTGTCCCTGCAGGGGCCCGATGGGGCGCTCACCTTCCCGGTGCGCAGCTTTGGGTTCTACTGGCTAGGTCAAGTCTTCCAAGAGCAGCGGGTGGGCAACTTTGTGGAGCCGTTTTTGCGATCGCTGCTGTTGGGCTTCAGCGTGGCGGCCATCTCCATTCTGGTGAGCGTTCCGGCGGCCCTAGCCTTTCGGGGGCGGTTTCGCGGCTCGCCGGTGCTGTTTTACCTCACCATCGCCAGCCTGATTGTGCCCAGCGTGTTGGTGTCCCTCGGCATCGGCATCGCCTTTCAGGTGCTGGGACTGACCACCAACTGGTTTTCCTCGGGGCTGGGGGCACACCTCACCTGGACGGTGCCCTTTGCGTTTTTGATCATGATTGGGGTCTTTAACCGCTTTAACCCTGCCTACGAAGAGGCGGCGCGGGACTTAGGGGCGGGGGAAGTCAAAACCTTTCAGGAGATCGTGCTGCCGCTGATTGCCCCGAGCCTGGTGGGGGTGCTGATCTTAGGGTTCACCCTGTCCTACGACGAGTTCACCCGCACGTCCCTGGTGTCGGGGCAGTACAATACCCTGCCGCTGGAGATCTACGGGATGACCACTAACGTGACGTCCCCGGCCCTATACGCCCTGGGGACGCTGACAACGCTATTTTCGTTTGGGGCGATCGCGCTGGCGCTGGTGGCCTACCGGGCAATTGGGTCGCGGCTGTAGTAAGTAGCGCGCTGTAAGTAAACGTAGCGGTCAGGGGGAGCACCCCCCGCCCGCTACGTTTACTTGTGGCTACGTACTTATCCATAGCCGCAAACCTACCAGAAGCGGTGTTGATGCCGAGATCCCGATGGGTGACCAGTTTAATCTGACCCGGAGAAAATGGTAGGCTTTTACCGTTATAAGACTGTTATCTCTTAACCAGGTGCATTGTTTAAAGAGCTTGGGGAAGAGCTGCCGTAATTACAGCCAATGATGTCCGCTTGAGGGCATAAAAAGGGGGATTTGGCGATGGAAGCAGTGATTGCAGTACTCGCGTTTGTGCTTGGGTTAGCGGCGGGGGCCGGGGCACTGGTGACCCAGCGATCGCAGTCTGGTTCAAAGGGCGATCGCATTGAAATTACGGTGCCCGCCCCCCATAGCGGGCAGCAGGTTCCCCTAGCGCCGCCTCCGCTACGCTATAGCGTCACCGCCTCCCTGCCGGGGGCCACTGCCAGCCCACCCTACAGCCCCGACTTTGTGGATCTAGAGCGGTTCAATGCCCTGATTGGGGATGCCGCCGAGCTGGGGTGGGTGGGCCAGCCCCTGCGCGATATGGGCCAGCTGTTTATAAAGTCCGTCATCCTTGATGACGACACCACCCTTGCGGTTGAGACCGTCAAGGTACCCGGCTTCATCGGCGTATCCAACGCGGCCACCGTCACCGCCCCCGACGGCCAAACAGTCTCTGGCCACGACGATGTTGCCCAGGTGCTGGCGCGCGATGGCCTACTAGTCTGCACCTTCCAGTGGCACAAGGAGCGCTACGGCATTCCCATCGACACGCGCACAGCCCTTGACACGGGCGTTTTTCAAGAAGCCTTCCTCAAAAACGAGGCCCACCACGTCGGCACCCTCGTCCCAGCCCAGCGTCCCAACGCCGATGGGGTGTGGGTCCCTTCGTATGCGGCCCATAACGAGCCCGGCAGCTACCACGAGGGCATGTACGGCGACGACGGTTTCGTGGCGGTGGCCCAGCGGCTGCTGTTCCCAGAGTTTATGGACCAGGCCGAGGCCCGGGG
>JBCCAG010000220.1:0-5983 GCA_039814955.1 Cyanobacteria bacterium P01_A01_bin.135 | reverse complement strand
TTAATCCTGGGTATTATCGGCTCCTTTATCGGCGGCTTTCTCGCTAACCTAATTCAAACAGGCACCTTTGCGCTCGTATCCTCAGGTCTCAGCCTGCTGGGAATAATCCTGGCCATTATCGGTGCTCTAATCGCGATCTTCATCTGGCAGCAGATTGCCAAGCGGTAGGGCCTGACTCGTCGCTTAGGTACGAGCTACCACTTAATTAAGGCGGCACTGCGCGGATAAACAAGCTGTATCAGGAAAGGGGGGAGGAGCCACGGCTCCTCCCCCCTTTCTAGCAATTGGCGCTAAGGCCGAATCAGACGGCGTGCCCCCACCGGCAATAGGGTGGGGAATACGCCGCTTACATCGGTGCAGTCGTCGTCGGGCTTGCCGCAACGCCGCTAGCGTCCTTAACAAAGCCGCTGTAAGCTTCCATACCGTGCTCGGAGATATCGAGGCCAATCAGCTCGTCCTCTTCGGTGACCCGAATACCGACAGTGGCCTTTAGAATCGCCCAGAAGATAGCCGAGGCTACCACCGTAAATAGGCCGATGGCTACGATGCCGAGAAGCTGAACCAACAGCTGGCCGATGCCGCCGCCGTAGAATAGGCCCGACTCAAGATCGAACAGGCCGACAGCCAGGGTACCCCACATACCGCACACTAGGTGGACGGAAACGGCCCCAACCGGGTCATCGATCTTGATGCTGTCAAAGAACAGCACGGAGAAGACCACCAGGACACCGGCAACCAAACCGATGATCACAGCCCCTAGGAAGGAGACGCCCGCACAGCCAGCGGTGATACCAACTAGGCCCGCCAGAATGCCGTTGATGATCATGGAGAGGTCGGGCTTACCTGAGGTGATCCAGGAGGTTACGGTGGCCGCAACGCCCCCGGCTGCTGCCGCCAGGTTGGTAGTTACCGCGATGTAGGGCACAGCTTCACTGGCAGCCAGCTCAGAACCGGGGTTGAAGCCAAACCAGCCAATCCACAGAATCAGACAGCCCAACATGGCCAGGCTGAGGTTGTGGCCCGGCAGCGCTGCTGGCTGACCGTCGACATACTTGCCAATCCGAGGTCCAAGGAAGGCAGCACCGACTAGGGCAGCCCAGCCACCAACGGAGTGCACCACTGTCGAGCCAGCAAAGTCAGAGAAACCAGCTGCACCTAGCCAGCCGTCGCCGCTCCAGACCCAGTGCCCCGTAATCGGGTAGGAAATACCGGTCAGCAGCAGGCTAAAGATGATGAACGCGACAAAGTGAACTCGCTCAGCCACTGCACCCGAGACGATGGTCGCCGCGGTCGCTGCAAAGGCCGCCTGGAAGAGGAAGAACACGGATACGGGTAGACCGCTAGGGAAGGGGTCTAGGCCATAGACGCCGGAATCTCCGGTTAGGAACCAGCCGCCGCCGCCGATGATGGGCGAGCCGCCGCCGAACATAAAGGAGAACCCAAGGGCCCAAAAGGCTAGGGTAGCCAGGGCGAACACGATTAGGTTCTTAGAAAGAATGTTGACCGCGTTCTTCTGGCGGCAGAAGCCGGTTTCCAGCATGCCGAAGCCAGCGTTCATGAAGATTACGAGCACGGACGCGACAACAATCCAGATTGTGTCTAGAATGCCCTTCACTTCTTCAGCGCTGATGGCCTCTTCCTGAGCTGATGCTGACAGGCCCCAGGCGAACACAATTAAGGTGATCAGGGGCAAGCAGACCAGCCAGCGGCGGGAGGCTCTTGACAGGGGCGCAGCGCTCGCGATCGCGCTGAACGCTTTTTCTGGGGTAGACCAAGCAGCAATCCCTCGCTGAGGGGGGCGCTGCCGGCCTCTTCTTGTTTTGAGTACTACGTTAGACATTAAATTAAATAGCCTAAAATCCAACAACACAGAACACTTCTAGTGAAGCGGCGGGTTGCCCTTCCCGCTCAATCGCGCTGCAAAACTCTGGGTAAGCGACACCAAGGGGTGGCCTCGAAGCTTAGCAGTCACCAGCACCTAGAGAGGTGACAAACAGGTGAAGCGCAGATCCCACAAGGGAGGGCAGCACCAATTTACCGATTGCACCAGGTATACTTGATGCATTCTGTAGTTTCGTATACATTCTGCGTCGTTTTGACCCCAGCGTTACGGTTATTTACGAATATTCAGCGGTCTATTTTCCTTCTGTAGGGATGAATGGAGCTGCTCCTAAGAGGCTCTCCGCTTTGTTTGGACTTAGCTGGATTACTCCTTTTTAGCCACTTTAGAGACAGAGAAATTAGCCTAAGGGGAAGGCCAGCTACTTAGCCCCTACGGGGAAGCGAAAGCTAATTTTGTCCATGGGCTCGATAAGCCGATCGTCCCTTAGCTAGGCTTTCGAGCTTCGTGGAGGATTAGGCGAGTCCCCGTGGGATCGTAGGCATAGGCCTCTCGGCCGTGGGAGGTCACGGCAATGTCGTCGATGGGGGGGTGACCGGTAACTTCTAGGTGGGCGATCGCCGCTTCTAAATCTTTGACTTCTAGGCAGAGGCTGAGGGCCGCACCGTCGGAGTTGACGAACTGGGCGGCGTGGTCTGCTTTGGGCGTGAAGAGGCCCAGGCGCAGGCCAGAGAGCTGAAACTCGGCGTAGCGGCCCGGCGCGTGGGGCTGCGGCGGCTGATCGAGCAAGGCCTGGTAAAAGGCGACGACCGAATCGAGATCGGGGGCAGCGATCGCCACAAAGGCATCATAGAGCGTCAGTCCCATAGGCGCGTTGTCGCTCGCTACGAAGTCGCTTTGGCAGCAAAATCAGGGCAGCCGATTGCGGCCTCCGAAAGTGCTACAGAGGGTCGCACTGGACATTTAAGGTAGTGGCTGCCTGTGAAAAACCGGCAGGATGCGCAGGGAATCTCGTGCATTTTGCGGGCCTGCCGAAGGCCATCGCGGCACATTGACCAAAGGCTCCAGCAGACAAACCCTATGGTTGTCCAGGCAAACAGACCACAGAGCGGGGCAACCAGTCTAACCATAAGCAGCTTTTTGCATCCTTAACCGGTTTTACACCTGCGGCTGGTGGGACCCCAGATACTGTCGCCCGCGCACGGTCCGTCTAAATACTCAGCTTTAGGTGTTGCAGCTTGGGTTAAGTTCAGTCTTGTAGCGGTAATTCAGCTGCAATTTATATATAGAAGATATACCACGAGCACCAGCAACAAAGACGTAACAAACTGTCTACTTTTCTCTAGCGTTGTAAATAAGAAAAACAACAATACTTAAGAAACAGCCAAATTCCGACAGGAAAACCGGGGTTTATGGCATGATGAAATCTAGATACGCTTCAAACTGATAACTGTTACACAGAAGGACGCGACATATGGCACTACAACTGGGCGACACCGTTCCCAATTTTCAGCAAAGCACCAGCCAGGGCGACATCGACTTTTATGAGTGGGCCGGTGATAGCTGGGTTGTCCTCTTTTCTCACCCGGCTGACTATACTCCGGTTTGCACCACTGAGCTGGGCGAGGTTGCACGGTTAAAGCCAGAGTTTGATAAGCGCAACGCTAAGGTGATTGCCCTCAGTGTCGATGATGCTAGCTCCCACAACGGCTGGATCGGCGACATTAACGAGACCCAAGGAACTACCGTCAACTACCCGATCATTGCCGACGCCGACAAGAAGGTCTCTGACCTGTATGGCATGATCCATCCCAATGCCAACGCCAAGGTCACGGTACGGACCGTTTTCGTCATCGACCCTCAGAAGAAGGTGCGCTTGACCATCACCTATCCCCCCAGCACGGGCCGCAACTTTGACGAAATTCTGCGGGTAATTGACTCACTGCAGTTGACTGATGATTACAAAGTGGCCACGCCGGTCAACTGGAAAGATGGTGAGGACTGCGTGATTGTCCCATCCATTAAGGATGAGGCTGAGCTGAAGGAGCGCTTCCCGAAGGGCTATACCGAGGTGAAGCCTTACCTGCGCATGACCCCTCAGCCTAACAAGTAGGCTTTGAATCGCCCTTAAACGGTGAGAAGGGGGCAGCACACTGTGCTGCCCCCTTCTTATTGGAATACTTGTCTGGACTGCTATGTGGCCATCACGGCGTCGTTTAGCGGCTCCCAGGAAAACTGGCGATCGCCCCCTAGTTCAACGATGACCTTAATGCGCGGCTCCTGGGTAGGGAGCTGAGCCAAAAACTCCAGCTCCTGCTTTGAAAGCACTGTCCCCTCTAGCAGCCACACCACAAGCCCCTTAATGGAGGACGGCAGTTGGTCTAGCCGGTAGCCCGCCAGTGGGGGAATGTAGTAGCGATAGCCCACAGCGCCATCAGTTCCAATATCCTTTTTACCTAAGTGGGGCGGACGAATTCCGTGAACCGTTAGCAAGTAGGCGGAAGGATCCCCCAATCCGCGGGCCGACAGCACCATGAGCTCATAACCAGCGCCCCGAAGCCGTCGCTGGTAGCGGCCCTCCGACCCGCCTTCAAGGGGGGTGTACACCGCGAGAGCCCCCGCCCTGTCTAAGTCGCCTATAAACTTCTTACCCGTGATCAGCAATGACATAATCGTTTGCCCTTACATCTTCCCTACTGTGGCGTATCTTGCGCCGCTGATGCAAGCAACCCGAGGAGGAAGGGCTGTTTCAGTAGCGTTGAATACCTGAGCGCAAGTTTTTTGATTTTTTGATGGACAAACGATGAGAATTTGCCTATCATGGTTAACCGGAGTGAAAAACGCAGTCCATGGCGTTATGCCGTACTGGAGTGCCGTCTAGCAGCATTGGCTGCAAAGGTGCTCACTCTTGTAAGCGCTGCATCGCTCGGGATGCTTGCCTGACTTATTAAAGTCATGCGGCTCCACCAGGCCAGAAAGCCGGATGCAGTCTTTGCTAAGTTGACCCCTGTGGGTTATGCTTGACGTCTTGCCTGACGCTATCTTACTTAGATGGCGGTGGCACGTGGCTGTACGGGATACTGTGGGGTAGATTGCCTACGCAAGTCCCAGGCTACATTTCTTCGTTTTGTTCGCTCAATCTATGCCGTGGCAGGTGGCGATCGCTCCGTTTAATGCGGTTTGTCGCCGGTTTGCTGTGGAAGAGTGATTGCTGTCCGGCAGCTCCCGTCTTTTTGACACCAATTGGGAAGCTGCTGTTTAAGCTGATGAGGCGCTTGCGAAAGCGCACCTAAGGGTGGCGCCTCGGTGATTGTTTGTGTTTGTGTGTAGCTCTTGTAGGGAGGCCTAGCGGCTATGGCGATGGGTATTCTTGGGACGAAACTCGGTATGACTCAGGTTTTTGACGACCAGGGTCGCGCCATCCCAGTCACGGTTGTGCAGGCAGGGCCCTGTACGGTAACGCAGGTGAAGTCCGAAGATACCGACGGCTACACCGCTGTGCAGGTGGGCTACGGTGAGGTTGCCGAAAAAGCGCTGAACCGCCCCCAGCTTGGCCACCTGCGTAAGGCTGAAGCGACGCCGCTGCGCCATCTGCGCGAGTATCGCCTGGATGATGTGAGTGACTTCGAGCTCGGTCAGCAGCTTACCGTTGATTCTTTTGAGACAGGGCAGCTAGTAGATGTTACCGGCACCAGCATCGGTAAGGGCTTCGCCGGCTACCAAAAGCGCCACAACTTTAGCCGGGGTCCGATGTCCCACGGTTCTAAGAACCACCGCTTGCCCGGTTCGATTGGGGCCGGTACTACTCCGGGCCGAATCTACCCCGGTAAGCGGATGGCGGGCCACATGGGCGCTGAGAAGGTTACGGTCCGCAAGCTTGCCATCGTAAAGATCGACAGCGATCGCAACCTGTTGCTAATCAAGGGAGCGGTTCCCGGCAAAGCCGGCACGTTTTTGGACATTCGCCCCACAAGACAGTGGTAGGGGCAGCGGTGGGCGATCGGGTTGCTTGCCCTTAGGATGCAGGGCCCGGTATCTACAGGCTTTTATCTCGGCAGCAAGATTCAGCGATTGGAGAGAACTAACATGGCAGATTGCGCTATTCAAAATTGGCAAGGGGAAGATGCGGGCAGCGCCTCCGTG
>JBCCAG010000379.1:0-4509 GCA_039814955.1 Cyanobacteria bacterium P01_A01_bin.135 | reverse complement strand
GCAGCGGCTCCTGCTTTAAAGTCACCACCGGGGTAACTGGGCTGCTGGGCGGCCGGGTAGTCTAACAAAATTTGCTGCTGGTGGCTGAAGCTGTCCTGCTGTAGCTTTTGCAGATAGTCGCTGTCAGGGTCTCGGCGAGTGGGGTCGCCGTAGAGGTCGAGGAAAGCGCGGCGGCGGCAGCGCTGGTGGCGCAGCAGTAGAGTGCTCGTGATTATTAAAGGAGGAGCGCTATCCAGACTATGGGGTGCGGCAGCGGCCTGGGTGAGCCGCCCAACTCGCTCTACCTTTGATAGGCCACTAATGAGACTGCCTCCCTGAGGGTGAGGGCCCTAGTAGCGAATGCTCCAGTCCTAGAGAGCCATTCATCAGTAGACAAGACGCCCAGCTACGCGTCAGCAGGGCAGCGATCGCAGCTCTAGCATCACCTATGGTTCCCCCGCGATCGCTGCGGAAGCCATTACTATGAGAGTGTTTCGTCAATGCTTCACTATCCGTAGCAGTCACAGCACCACCTCAGGTTGCCAATCGTGCACCGCTATGTATGACTGTAGCGCGATTTCCCCCCATTGTCTTACTTTCTTTTACCCATTCGCCTAGCCCCATGACAGCCTCAACCGATCTGCATCACCACCGCCAGCAATTTCCGAGCCTGCAGCAGGGGCACTACTTCAACTTTGGCGGGCAGGGGCCCATGGCCGAGGTCGCCCTCAACGCTATCTCTACCGCCCACGACAAGTTCCAAAAGCTAGGGCCGTTTTCGGGCCGGGTCAACGCTTGGATTGGCGAGCAGATGGCAGCAGTGCGAGGGGCGATCGCCGCTGAGCTACAGGTGGCTCCGGATACCATCACCTTGACCGACAGCGTCACCACCGGCTGTAATATTCCCCTGTGGGGCATCAACTGGCAAGCGGGTGACCATATTCTGCTTTCCGATTGCGAGCATCCCGGCATCATCGCCACCGTGCAGGAGCTTCAGCACCGCTTTGGAATCACCTACTCTACCTGCCCGCTGCGAGAAACCCTCAACGGCGGCGATCCGGTAGCGGTGGTAAAAAATGCCCTGCAAACCGAGACCCGTCTACTGGTGGTCAGCCACATTTTGTGGAATACGGGGCAGGTGCTGCCGCTACGCCAGATGGTAGAAGTATGTCACAGCCGAAGCGCTCAAGTCCTGGTAGATGCGGCCCAGTCGGTGGGGGTGCTGCCGCTGAATCTAGCTGAGCTAGGGGCAGACTTCTATGCCTTTACGGGCCATAAGTGGCTCTGCGGTCCGGCAGGCTTGGGGGGGCTGTACGTCCATCCCGCCGATGCAGGCAGTATCCGCCCCACCTTCATCGGCTGGCGCGGCGTCACCAAAGACGCGGCGGGGAACCCCACCGGCTACCTGAGTGACGGTCGCCGTTTTGAAATTGCTACCTCGGACTATGCCCTCTACCCGGGGCTGCGAGAAGCGATCGCCCTGCAAAATTCTTGGGGCAGCGCCGATGATCGCTATCGCCGCATCTGTGAGCGAAGCGCCTACCTGTGGCAGGGGCTGCAGAGCATTCCCCGGGTCAGGTGCTTGCGGGGGGCTCCGCCAGAGTCAGGGCTGGTGTCGTTTGTGATAGAGCCGCAGGAGATGCCGCACAATCAGGTGGTGGCGGAGCTAGAGCAGCAGCACATCATGGTACGCAAAATTCTGGACCCGGACTGTATCCGGGCTTGCACCCACTACATGACCACGAAAGCAGAAGTTGATGTTCTAGTGACAACGTTAGGCCAAATCCTGGCGTGAGGGTCATTGGGTCAGCTTCTGCGTGTTGCTCACCAGGCTTTGGGCGAACTTATCGAACCGCTCCCCGAGCTTTTCATCTTTGAGGGTGCCGTCTTCGTCAAAAGCCTGCCAGGCGCGGCCAATGGCGACCTGTTCCGGGATTACCCAAGCGTGGACCCACCTGAGGATTAGCCGCAGCTCGTTTAAGGCATTACTATTGGGTTGACCACCCAAGACGCTAATCACCCCAGCCACTTTGCCGCTCAGCTCGTCAAAGCTCATCAGATCCAGGGCGTTTTTGATCACGCCGCTGACGCTACCGTGGTACTCCGGCGTCGCCAGAATCAAGCCGTCAGCCGCCTTAACGGTATTCTGCAGCTTCACGACATCGGGGTAGTCGGGATAATCTTCTCCCCCATCACAGAACGGTAGGTTCATCTCCCGCAGGTCTAGCACCTCGCCGTCAGCTCCGAGCGCTTTGACTCGCTCTATAGCCAGGTGAAGGGCCTGCATGCTGTGGGAGTCGCTGCGCAGGCTGCCGCCAATGCCAACAATTTTTGTCATCTTCGGTGCTCCTAATTAATCGCTTCGTTATCTCAATAAGTGAACAATGTTGAGAGCCATCCGCGAGAGTTCAGGGTCTTAGAGGGCTCCCTTTGGATAGGGCAGACGACTCTACAAGAATGGCTTGCCCCACGCCTAGCTCACGTCCGCCCCGCCGCTGAACCAATGCTGCGGCAGATCTGCGCCTTACCGGTCCACAATAGCCCGGCCACCACTGCCAGCAGCACTCCTGCCAAGCCGTAGGTGGGGGCAAGGCCCAAACTAGCGCTGATGGGCTGAGACACAATCGGGGATAAGAACTGCCCCAAAAAGAAGAAGGTCGTCAGCCCGCCCAGCGCCCGCCCCCGTAGAGCGTCCGGCGCTTCTATGGTCACCCAAACGTTGAGATTAGGCATCAGCAGTCCTAGTCCTAGCCCAGTGGGCACCAGCACCAGCAGCACCAGCCAAAAGCTGTTGGCCAGGCCGATGCCAATATAGCCGATCCCCATCAGTCCAAAGGCGATCGCCAAAATGCTGATGAAGTTAAAGCGCTGCTTAACCTTGCCGTAGTTCATGGAGGCAATGGCGCTCATCAGGGTAGAGAGGGCGATCGCCAGGCCGCTCTCCATCGCCCCTACCTCGGAAATTTGCTGCAAGTAGAAGGGAAGCTGCACCGGAATTAGGTAGAAGATCACCTGCATCAGCAGGGCCGCGCTGTAGATGAAGGCCAACAGCTTGACGGGCAGGCCCGAGCTAGCTGAGCGATCGCTCGGGTCTGCCGGGGTTGATCGCCGGGGTTCAAAGAGGGTAAAGAGAATGGTAGGCAGCAGCAGCCAGGCAAAGAGATAGATCAAAAACGGTAGTCGCCAGTTAGCATCAGCGATAAAGCCACCCAGGGTCAAAAACAGCACGCCTCCTAACCCCATAAAGGCCGCCTGCAGACCCATGAAATTGGCGCGCTCGGCTCCGGCGTAGTAGTCCGCAATCAGGGTAGTGGCGCTCACCATCACCCCCGCCACCGCCAGCCCCAGCAGGGCCCGCCCCACCAATATGGCAAACAGCGATTCCAGCACAAAACCGGAGCTGCCTGCTAGGCCATAGAGAACGGCTGACCCAACGAGCAGCGGCTTACGGCCAATCCGGTCTACCAGCTGACCCGCCACCGGGGAACCCAAAACAATCAGCAGTGCAGGCATGGTGAGCACCAGCCGCACCCAAAACGCTGCGTTGGGCACCTCGGCAAAGTGGGCCTGCATGGCGGGCAGGGAGGGGGCGATGGTAGCCCCCGACATGACGGTGAGAGTGCTGGCGAGAAGCAACGTTGCCTTGATAGGCAGGGTATTGGGCTGGCGCATTGGACTCGCAATTAGGGGAACGGGGTAAGCAAGACTCAGTCGTCAGGTTAGATGGTCACGAGGAAACTACCATTCCTGCTGAAGCGGTCAAATCAGCCCACCGACGTATCCATCTCGATTTGTGGTCAAGAGAATGGAAAAAGGGGCGCAGCCCTAAAGCTACGCCCCCACCTATGTACTATGGCGCTAAATTAGCCAGCGGCAACCGCCTGACGCTCCTTAGCCTCCTTGATCACCTCTTCCGCCACATTGCTGGGGCAGGGAGCGTAGTGACCAAAGGTCATGGAGAACTGGCCGCGACCGGAGGTCATGGTGCGCAGGTCACCGATGTAGCCAAACATCTCGCTCAGGGGCACGTCCGCTTTAATGCGAGCACCCATGGGGCCAGTGTCCTGGGACTTGATCAGGCCCCGGCGACGGTTGAGGTCGCCGATGACGTCGCCGAGGTAGTCGTCGGGGGTGAACACGTCCACGTTCATGATTGGCTCCAGCAGCTGCAGACCCGCCTTGGGCACCGACTGGCGGTAGGCGGCCTTAGCAGCAATCTCAAAGGCGATCGCCGAAGAGTCCACCGGGTGGAAGCCGCCGTCGTTCAGGGTCACCTTCATGTCCACCATGGGGAAGCCCGCCAGAGGGCCTTTGTCGATGCTGGTCTCGAACCCTTTTTGGACTGCGGGCCAGTATTCCCGGGGTACGTTACCGCCAGTCACCTTGGACTCAAAGGCAAAGCCTTCGCCCTGCTCATTGGGCTCGATCATGTAGTCGATCTTGGCGTACTGACCGGAACCACCGGACTGCTTCTTGTGGACGTAGGTATCTTGGATCTGCTTGGTGATCGACTCGCGGTAGGCCACCTGG